>QMMB01000131.1 GCA_003647035.1 Deltaproteobacteria bacterium
CCCGGTCGCGAGCGCGGAGGTGGGGTCGTCCGCGGGGGCCAGCGTCGAGGGGCCGACCGGGTGGTAGACGCTCAGGCCGTCGGTCCGCCAGTACTCCAGGATCTCCTCGTCCGTGTTCACCGAGTCGCCAGGCAGGATCTCGTATGTGGCGTGCGGTTTGAAGGATTCGGACTGATAGATCTTCCGCTGGAGCTTGAAGCCTTCGATCGCGAGGTCGCGGTCGTGTTCGGTCGACAGGTAGTTGTGAATGATCTTTGGGAATGCGTTCGGATCCGTACTGCGCGCATGCACGCTGCCGCGTGACGTCGGACGCACGTTGCAAACCGTGGAGTTCACGCCGGGGTCCGGTGTGGCTACCATCTTGCCACTCTCGTCCATGCCACCGGCGCCGGGCGTGAAATGGATCTGGAAAATCGGACGCTGCGCGCCTTCGTTGGGGATGAAGCCGCCCACATTGCAGGCCGGCATCGTGAGCGGGCCCTTCTTGGTAAACATGTACTTCAGGACGGCCCACACCACCCGTGGAAACTTTCCGTCCTCGGAAAGGCACCGCTTGGCATTCCCGCCTTGCTGAACCCAAACCGCGAAGTGGTCCTGCAGGTTCTCCCCTACTCCGCGAAGCGCTTGCACGACCTCGACCCCCAACTCTCGCAACACATCGGGGTCGCCAATGCCGGACAGATCGAGGAGGGGCGGTGAGTTGTAAGTACCAGCTGAAAGGACCATCTCGCGACTCGCCTTCGCCTGCTGAGTCTTTCCCTTCGCATCGACATACTCGATGCCGACCGCCTTCTTCCCGTCGAGCAGAATGCGCTGCGCAACGGCCTTGATCACAATCGTCAGGTTCGAGCGCTTCTTCACATCCGCACTGAGAAATGCGTCCGCCGAGCTCCAACGCTTACCAGCCTTCATGTTCACCTGAGTATGGCCGAGGCCTTCCTGGGTCTCGCCATTGATGTCGTCGTTGCGTGGGATGCCGACGCTCTCGGCCGCCTCGATGTACGCGTCGGAGATGTCGTACTTCATCGACACGCCAGTCACGTTCATTTCACCACCCTTGCCGTGGTACTCGTTCGCAGGGCCGGGTTCGAAGTTCTCGGACTTCTTGAAGTACGCAAGCATGTTCGCGTACGACCACCCCTGGCAGCCAGGCAACGCGCCCCAAGCGTCGTAGTCCTGCCGCTGCCCGCGCATGTAGAGCATGCCGTTGATCGAGCTACATCCGCCAAGCACCCGCCCGCGCACCACGCTGATCTCGCGGTCGTTCAAATGAGGCTCGGGCTCGGTCTTGTAGAGGTTGGTGACCTTCTCGTCGTACATCAGCTGCGTGAAGCCGATGGGCATCTTGATCAGCGGATTGTTGTCCTTGCCGCCAGCCTCGAGGAGCAACACTCGATGGGCAGGATCCGCGGAAAGACGGTTTGCAAGACAGCAGCCGGCCGAACCGGCGCCAACGACGATGAAATCAAAAGCTTCTTCGGGCATCTCTTCTCACGCGCTCCGGGGCTAAGAAAACCGAGATTTCGTATCACAGGATGGGGCGGTGACAAGGTCGCGACGTGTTGCGGTCCCGGGTCGACAGGTGGAACACTGTTGATGCATGGAGGCACAACGTCAGGGCGGGGCGAATTGGCAGTTGTTGTTGACGCTGGCCATCGCGCTTGCCGTCGGCCTGCGTGTCTGGTCGCTGTGGGCGCAACTGCCCGACACCATGGCCTCGCACTACGGCCTCAGCGGGCGCGCTGACTCGTACATGTCCAAAGAAGGCTTCTTCCTCGTCCTCGCGCTCGTCGGCGGTGGCGCCCTGGCGGCGATCTTTGCATCTCCAACATTGATGCGCCGGCTTCCACCAAGGCTGATCAACATTCCCAATCGCGCCTACTGGCTCGCCAATGATAAACGACGCGAGATTGCGATCGAGCGGCTAGCAGATCTGCTCGGAGGGATGGGGGTGGCCACTGCCGTTCTCCTGGCAGCGGTCACTGAGCTCGTCATGCAGGCCAACCTCAATCGAACCAACCTCGACAACCGCACATTCGTGATCGTCATGGTCGCGTACATGGGGTTCGCGGCGCATGTGTTCTTTCGGAGGAGGCGTCTCCTCGAGCTGCCAGAGGGTCCCGCGAGTTGACACTGGGGTTCTCCGCGTGTGAGAACCGTTGCGATCATTCAACGCACCCGTGAGGAACACGCCAATGCCCAGAATCGAACGCTTTCCTTTAGCGCTACTGCCTGTCGCAGTCTTCACGGGGCTGAGCCTCTTCATTCTCGGCTGCACGCCGCCCAACCCTGAAACGGAGCCACCGGCACCGGCCGAACCGCAAGAGCCGTCAGCGACAGGCGAAGCTGCGGCACAGGAGCCGCCCGCAGCAGAGGCAGACAGCGGCGCAACCGGCAAGTACTCGCCGGTCAAAGCGCGCGCGCGTGACTTCTACGCACCGAACAGCGAGGACCTCGGACCCGACGAGATGCGGCTGATCGCCTGCGGCACGGGCATGCCGACCGCACGTCCGAAACAGGCGGCGTCGTGCTGGCTGCTCGAGCTGGGCAACGGCGATAAATTTATCTTCGACGTCGGCACCGGATCGGCAGAGCGCATCGCGGCACTCCAGATCCCCTACAACTACCTCGACAAGGTCTTCCTGAGCCACCTGCACACGGACCACTTCGGCGACCTCGACGCACTGTTCGTCGGTGGTGCGCTGTCGGGACGTCAGAAGCCGCTTCGCGTTTGGGGACCGAGCGGCGCGACACCGGAGAGAGGCACGAAGTACGCGCTCGATCACTTGCGCAAGGCGCTCACGTGGGACCTCGACGGGCGGCAGGGCCTCACCGATCCGCGTGGATACCATTTGGATGTCACCGAGTTTGATTACATGGGCGTCAATGAGATCGTCTACGAAGAGAACGGCGTGACGATTCGTACGATCCCGGCCATCCACGCTCTCGACGGCCCGGTGAGCTTCATCGTCGAGTGGAATGGTTTCAAATTCGTATTCGGCGGGGATACCTATCCCAACAAGTGGTACGCGAAGTACGCAAAGGAGGCCGACCTCGCGATTCACGAATGTTTCGTCGCCGTGCCCGACATGATCGAGAAGTTCAAGTTTACGCCACAAGGCGCTCTCGCAGTGGGCACCCAATTCCACACCGCGTCTGAAGCGTTCGGCAAGGTGATGTCGATCATCAAGCCCCGCATGGCGGTCGCGTATCATTTCTTCAAGGACTTCGACACCACGGCGGCAATCAACGATCGCATCCGCACCACCTACGACGGTCCGCTGAGCCTTTCCATCGATTACATGGTCTGGAACATCACCAAGGACGATATTCGCGTGCGGATGGCGATCGTCGACGAGGACGTCTGGCCCCCACCCGCCACCGACAAGCCGCAACTTCCCGATCCATCGAAAAGGATCCCTTACTCCGACATGATCTCGAACGGCCGGCTCGACATGAAGAAGGTCCTTCAGCCCACATACGACGCGATCAACAAGCAATACGGGACCCACGAAACCCAGGAGTGACCACCAGCAGGGGCAGCAGGGGGACGGTTCTCGGAAACTCGGTAATCGGCTCGATTACCGAGTTTCCGAGAACCGTCCCCTCCGTCGTCTCCAAGGCACCCCCCATTTGTCCCTGAAAAACAGGGGTTGACGTCTTGACCGAGCGGTCTAGTAGTGGGGTATGGCGAATGTCGACACCCGGCAGCGACTCATCGAGGCAGCCGCACAATTGGTGCACTCGCGGGGCTACAACGCTGTCGGGGTGAAGGAAGTCTGCGAAGCCGCGGACGCCAACAAGGGGAGCTTCTATCACTTCTTCGATTCGAAGGAGGCGCTGATGGGGGCCGTGCTTGCCGAGCATCGGGAGAGACTTCGAGCCGTCCGCGAAGCCCTTCCGCGGAACGCACGCGGGATCGAGCAGCTTCCGATGATGTACGATGCGGCCGCCTCCCAGATTGTCGCGCAGTACGAAGAGTCCGGGCACGTGCAGGGCTGCCCGGTCGGCAGCGTTGGCGCCGAGATCGCCACCCAAAGCGAAACGATCCGTCAAGCGGTCGCCGACGCATTCGACGAAATGACCTCCGCTGTCGAGGAGCTCGTAGAGCGAGCGGTCGAAGAAGGCGATCTCGCTCGCGGGACAGACGCCAAGGCCCTGGCTCAACGACTGCTCGCCTACCTCCAGGGCGCCATCTTGCTGGCTAAATCCAAGAATGACCCCGGCATGATGCAGGAGCTCCGGAACGGCTACCTGCAATTGCTCGGACTCGATGCCAACAACCCCAAACGTCAGAGATCGTCATGACCGAACCCACGATGCCGACGAACGGACACCGCGTCCGAGCCTATATAGACTTCCTGTTCAAATGGCGATGGCTTGTCCTCGTCGGCACGCTCGGCATCGGCGCACTCGCGGCAAGCGGGGGTCGCTTCATCGAATTCAAGAACGACTATCAGTACTTCTTCCGCGAGGACAATCCGCAGCTGCGGGCCTTCGAGGACCTGCAGGACATCTACACCAAAAACGACAACATCCTGATCGTCGTGGCGCCCGACTCGGGCAAGGTGTTCGGGCCCGACACGCTCGCGGCCGTGGGCGAGATCACCGACCGCGCATGGCAACTGCCGTTCGCCACGCGGGTCGATTCGATCACGAACTTCCAGTACTCGCACGCTGAAGAGGACGATTTGATCGTCGACGACCTGGTCGACCTCGAGCGAGAATACACGCCCGACGAGCTAACTGAGCTCGAAGCGATCGCCCTTGCGGAACCGCTTCTCAAGCGCCGGCTGATCTCGGACGAAGCCCATGTCACCGCGATCTTCGTGCGGCACACCCTTCCCCGGGAGAAATCGGACGAGGCGACCCTCGCCGCGCTCGCTACGCGAGAGCTCGCTGCCGACATCGAGAGCAAGTACCCGGGCCACTCGGTGTACCTCACCGGGGGCGTGATGCTGTCGCACGCATTCTTCGAAGCGTCCGTGCAAGACCTGCCGACGCTAGTCCCCCTCATGTACCTGGTTCTCCTGATCACCGCGTTTCTATTCCTGCGTTCGTTCTGGGGAATGCTGATCACGCTCGTGATCATCATGCTCTCGGCGTCCACGGCCATGGGGATCGCGGGCTGGATTGGCATCCCGCTCACGCCGCCAAGCTCGGGTGCTCCGACGGTGATCATGACGCTAGCGGTCGCCGACAGCATTCACCTCCTCGTCACGCTCTTCCAATCGATGAAACGGGGGTTGAGCAAGAAGGAGGCGATGACGGAGAGTCTCCGAATCAACCTGGGGCCCGTGTTTCTGACTAGCCTCACGACCTGCATCGGGCTCTTGGGCCTGAACTTGAGTGACGTCCGCCCGTTCAACGATCTCGGCAACATCGCGACGATGGGCGTGACAGCCGCGTTTATCTACACCCTGGTTGTATTGCCAGTCTTGGTTGCGATTTTCCCCATTCGCGCGAGCAAGAAGGTGGTCGCAGAGCGTTCGACTCCGGTCGTCAAGCTCGGCGAGTTCGTCATCGCCAAACGAAGGGGCCTCCTGGGGTTTGGCGTCATCGCGATCGCTTTCCTCAGCATCATGGTCACGCGCAACGAGCTCAACGACGAGTTCGTCAAATACTTCGATGAGAGCTTCGCGTTCCGGACCGACACCGACTTCACGAGCGAGAACCTTTCGGGCATCTACACCATGGAGTTTTCGCTGGGGTCGGGCGAAGAAGGCGGCATCGCGAACCCGGACTACCTCGCAGACGTGGACGCCTTCGCCAACTGGGCGAGACAGCAGCCCGACGTCCAACATGTCTTCACGATCACCGATACGTTCAAGCGTCTCAACAAGAACATGCACGCGGACGACCCCGAATGGTACGCCTTGCCCAAGGAGCGCGACCTCGCGGCGCAGTATCTGCTGCTCTACGAGATGTCCCTGCCCTACGGACTCGACCTCAACGACACGATCAACATCGAGAAGTCATCGACCCGGTTGATCGTCACTGTCGACAATGTGACGGCTGTCCGTATGCGAGAGCTGCAGGGCCAAACCGAGGAATGGCTGCACACCAACACACCCGAACACATGTGGACCGTCCCCGCCTCCACAAATCTCATGTTCTCACACATCTCCGAGCGCAACATCAAAAGCTCACTCATCGCCGCGTTCATCGCGCTCGGACTGATCGCCATCATCCTAATGATCGCGTTCCGAAGCGTGAAGTTCGGCGCGCTGAGCATCCTGCCCAACCTGGCCCCTGCATTGATGGCGTTCGGGATTTGGGGCATGGCTGTCGGAAAGATCGACGTCGGTAACGCGATCGTCACCACCATGGCGCTCGGTATCATCGTCGACGACAGCGTTCACTTTCTGAGCAAATACCTTCGCGCGCGCCGCGAGGGCGGAATGAGCTCCGAGGAAGCTGTCCGCTATGCCTTTTCGACCGTGGGTACCGCCCTCGTCGTGACCTCGTTCATCCTCGTCGCTGGCTTCTTGATCCTCAGCCTTTCCCCGTTCGGTCTCAACGCGGGTATGGGCGTATTGACCGCCATCGTTCTGCTCGTTGCGCTTGGTGCGGACCTCTTGTTCTTGCCGCCACTACTCATGCAGATCGACAAGGCCCCAAGCTTGTCTCCGAAGTCCGTTCCCTCACACGCCGGGGCGCCCGCCCAATGATTGCCACAAGGAGAAGTTCGATGAAGCGTTCGATTGCCCCGTTTGTGCTCGTTGCGATGCTCGTCCCGACCCTGGCCCTCGCTGGCCCTGCCGAAGACAAGGGCCTCGAGATCGCCACCGAAGCCGACCGTCGGGATACCGGCTTCGGCGACACTACGTCAGACATGCTGATGGTCCTCCGCAACAAACGGGGTCAAGAAAGCAGGCGCGAGCTCGAGATCCGGACACTCGAAGTCGATGGAGACGGCGACAAGTCGTTGACGATCTTCCATAGCCCGCGTGATGTGCGGGGCACCGCCTTGCTGACGTACTCGCACGGGGTGAAGGCGGACGACCAGTGGCTCTACCTGCCGGCGCTTCGGCGGGTAAAACGTATCGCCTCGAACAACAAGTCCGGTCCGTTCATGGGCTCCGAGTTCGCGTACGAGGATCTCTCTTCGCAGGAGATCGAGAAGTACACGTACAAGTACATCAAGGACGAGAAAGTCGGAGGCATCGATTGCTTCCTCATCGAACGCTACCCCGTCGATAAGGATTCCGGATACACCAAGCAGCAGGTGTGGCTCGACAAGGACGAGTACCGTGCACGCAAGATCGACTACTACGACCGCAAGGGACAGCTCCTCAAAACCCTCACGCCGGCCAAGTACGGCAAGTTTCTCGGCAAGTATTGGCGTGCCCACAAGATGCACATGGTCAACCACCAAACCGGCAAGAGCACCGACCTCGTCTGGAGCAAGTTCAAGTTCAAGACCGGCCTCAAGGATGACGATTTCACCCGCACGCGCCTAACCCAGGTCCTTTGAGCCCGAGCGGACACGACGGAGAACGCGTGCCAGTGCCGATGACCTTGTGGTTTCTGACAGCCCTGCTCTGCCTCGGTGGGACCGCACGGGCGTTGGCCCAAGATGCGGAGGCAGAGGCCGACCAAGAAGTGCGCGAGCTGCAGGAGCCGGCGCCCGAGGCGGTCGAGCTCGAGATGACCAGCCCGACTACCACGACGGATGAGGTCGAATGGGAGGATTCGGCGGGGGACGAGGTCGAGTGGGAGGATTCGGCCGACGGAGAAGAGGTCGACGAGGATCACGAGGACGGTCCGGAAACCTTTGGAGACCGTTTCAAGCGCGGAGACCTCTTCGGGTACTTCGATGCACAAGCCCGCTTCTTCCCGCAAACCGCGACATCCCAGGCGCCGGGAGCTCCCCCTCTGAACGACTACTGGTTCAACGGCTCACTCGCCTGGGAGCCGGGGTTCTTCATGAACGTCACCGACAACATGAACTTCGAGCTCATCTTGTTCGGACGCATCGACCAGCACGACCGCAACCGCACGCACGGTGACATTCGCGAAGGATTCTTCGAGCTCTTCTTCGACGAGTGGACCTTCGGCTTCGGCATTCACAAAGTTTTCTGGGGCGTGACCGAGTCCCGCCACTTGGTCGATATCATCAACCAAACCGACCTCGTCGAAGACTTCGACACCGACATCAAGCTCGGCCAGGCGATGGTCACCACCTCGTACACGAACGACAAGGCGGGGGCGTTTTCGCTCTACGTGATGAGCTGGGCCCGACCATTGGTGTTCCCGGGCCCACAAGGCCGCCCCACCCTTCC
>QMMB01000132.1 GCA_003647035.1 Deltaproteobacteria bacterium
AGGCAGCGACGCGTCACTAGATACGTGGTGTTCGGCACCACAGGCCGCGGAAGACTCATGCCCCCCTCATCGGCCCGCCCGAGCGCGGGTTTCTCGAAATCGTCCCTGGGAAGGTGGGGGGGGAAGAAATCGTCCCTGGGAAGGTGGGCTGATATCAGCTTTGAACTTGCATGTTCGAGGCCCGCGCCGTGGGCGGCGGCGATAAGAACACCTAACAACGTTTCATCGAGCCTAGTTTTCGGAGAATCGTAGACTATGATGTCGCCGACGAAAGATGAGCCAGTGACCAAGGCACTACCGAGCGCAAGTGCGCCCGCATGGCATAGGCTACCTGCTGACACTGTCTTGTCACATCTGTCATCGTCCCCTCGCGGCCTGACGGAAGTCGAAGCCGAGCATCGACTGGGTCTCTACGGCCCGAACGAGCTGGAGGCCGCTGATCGCGTCTCGCCTTGGACCATTCTGTTGGCACAATTCAAGGATGTCCTGATCATCATCCTGCTGATCGCGACCGTGATCTCCAGCTTTCTCGGGCACGGCGTGGAGGCTATTGCGATCGCTGTGATCGTGCTGTTCGCCGTGCTGCTGGGCTTCATACAGGAGTACCGCGCAGGACGCGCGATCGAAGCACTCAGGAAAATGGCCGCACCCATCGTAATGGTGATCCGCGGCGGTCAGGAGATCGAGATCCCTGCGCGCGAGCTCGTGCCGGGCGACCTCATTCTGCTGCACGCCGGCGATAAGGTGGCGGCCGACGCACGGCTGGTCGAGTCGATCAATCTGCGAGTGGACGAAGCGGCGCTCACAGGAGAATCCGTGCCCGTGGACAAGAACACCGAGCCGCTTGACGCCGAGGACCTGGCTCTCGGCGACCGCACGAACATGGTTTTTGGTGGAACCATCGCTACCTACGGCCGGGGCCGTGCCGTCGTTGTCGGGACCAGCATGAATACACAGTTCGGTCGGATTGCTCAGATGTTGCAATCGGTCGAGTCCGGCAAGACGCCCCTGCAGCGGACTCTCGATAAGCTCGGTCGTGCCTTGGCGGTAGCGGCACTTATCGTCGTGACCGCTATCGTCGCCGTGGGCCTCCTCCGCGGCCAACCGTTGCTGGAGATGTTCATCTTCGGAATAGCACTGGCCGTCGCCGTCGTGCCGGAGGCCCTGCCGGCAGTCGTCACCATTTCGTTGGCGATCGGCGTGCAACGCATGGTGAAGCGCAACGCGCTCGTGCGTCGCCTGTCAGCCGTCGAAGCCTTGGGCAGCACCTCGGTCATCTGCTCGGACAAGACCGGCACGTTGACCAAGGACGAGATGACCGTCCGTAGGCTGTACACGCCCGAAAGGACGCTCAGCATCTCCGGTAGCGGCTACGCGCCCGAGGGCGAGTTCTCACTGAACGGCCCGGCTGTGGAGCCCTCTGCGCGGGAAACGGAGTTACTACGGGCCGCCGCGCTAGTTTCCGATGCACACCTCATCCGAGACGACACGCACGGCGCTTGGCACATCAAGGGAGACCCTACCGAAGGCGCCATGATCGTGGCCGCAGCGAAAGCTGGACTGCAGAAGGACGACCTCGACCTCGAGTTCCCCCGCATTGGCGAGATTCCCTTCACCTCTGAAGCCAAACGGATGACGACCTTGCATCGCAATGCGAACGGGCAGGTCGCGTACGCCAAGGGTGCACCGGAGACTATTCTCGATTCGTGCTCTCGGCAATTGACCGGGCAAGGCGAAGTCGCGCTGGGGGATGCAGACCGAGACGCCGTTCTAGAAGCGGTCCAACAGATGGCTGGCGAGGCCCTCCGCGTGCTAGCTGTGGCTCGCAAGCCAAGCGCCAACCTCGGAGACGCGGAGCGCGGCATGACCTTCCTCGGCTTGCTGGGGATGATCGATCCGCCGCGTCCCGAGGCCAGAGCCGCCGTCGAACAATGCAAACAAGCCGGCATCAGAGTCGTGATGATCACGGGCGACCACCCCCTCACTGCTGAGGCCGTGGCTCGTGAGCTCGGTGTGTTCAAGGCGGGACGCGCGGTGACCGGCGCAGAGCTCGAAGACATGAGCGACGAGGAGCTCGAGCGCGATATTGAAACCATCGAGGTCTATTCCCGCGTCTCCCCTGCCGACAAGCTTCGGGTGGTCACCGCCCTGCAGGAGCGCGGGCACGTTGCAGCCATGACGGGCGACGGCGTAAACGACGCACCGGCTCTGAAGAAGGCGGACATCGGCATTGCCATGGGGATCACCGGCACCGACGTAAGCAAAGAGGCCGCTGCGATGACACTACTCGACGACAACTTCGCATCGATTGTTGCGGCGGTCGAAGAAGGGCGCGGGATCTTCGAGAACATCAAGAAGTACCTGATGTATCTGCTCTCCTCGAACATCGGCGAGATCGGTCTCATGGCCGGCGCCACGATCGCTGGCTTGCCGCTGCCCCTGACGGCCGTGCAGATCCTCTACGTGAACCTAGCGACCGACGGCTTACCTGCGCTAGCACTGGCGGTCGACCCTCCTGAAGACGACCTGATGCAGCGACAGCCGCGCGTCGCGCGTACCGGAGTATTCACTCGCCCCGTCGTGATACTCATGATCGTTGGAGGGATGTGGTCCACGGCGGTGAATCTCGGCCTGTTCACGTGGGCCCTGCGGTCAGGTCGCAGTGTTGCGGAGGCCATGACGATGACCTTTGTGTCCCTGGTGTTGATTCAGTTCTTCAAGGCCTACAACTTCCGCTCCGATCGCCGGTCTGTCTTGCATCGGCCGTTCGCCAACAAGTGGCTCAACGTCGCCATCCTTTGGGAGTTGGGGCTGTTGGTATTCATCGTGGCCTTTCCACCCATGCACGAGCCGTTCGGCACCTACGGATTGTCATCCAATGACTGGGTCATCGCCGTCTGCGCATCGTTGACCATTTCGCCAGTCCTAGAGGTGGCCAAGTGGTTCGAACGGCGCGGTTGGTTCGGAAAGCTATCCTGACGGTAGACCCCATGAGCGCATGGACGATACTTCAGGACGCGCTGTTCTTGCTCTTGGGCGCGATGCTCCTCGGCGCACTGTTCGAGAGACTCAAGCAGAACGCTGTGCTCGGGTACTTGCTAGCTGGGGCTTTGCTCGGGCCGAACGCGTTCGACGTGCTTCCCAACCGTGACGCGATCCTGTCGATCGCCGAGTTGGGAGTAACCCTCCTTTTGTTTGCAATCGGGATGGAGTTTTCGTGGCGCAAGCTTCGACGCATCGGCTCGATCGCTCTCGGAGGCGGCACCCTTCAAGTTCTCGTGACCATGGGGGCTGCGGCATGGCTTGGCCGAGGCTTCGGCTTGGATAGGGGGCAGTCCATCGCGGTGGGGGCGATGATGGCGTTGAGCAGCACGGCTCTTGTCACACGTCTCCTCTTCGACCGTGCGGAGATCGACAGCCTCCATGGCCGGAGCACCGTGGGGATACTGCTCCTGCAGGACATCGCTGTGGTGCCGCTCGTGATTCTCGTCACAGCGTTGGCGGGAGATGCGTCGACCGCGGAACTCGGCTGGGAGACGGCGCGAGCGCTGTTCTTCGCGTTCCTGCTCGTGGTGGCGGTTGTCCTGATCTTGAAATATGTGTTTCCGAGACTCGTCGGCTTCTCGACCGAGGGCGGGAACCGGGATCTTCCTGCCTTGTTGGCCATCGTTACTGCGGTTGGATGCGCATGGGGAGCCCATGCTCTGGGATTGTCCCCGCTTCTGGGAGCCTTTGTGGGGGGCGTCATGCTGGCAGAGTCGCCATTCGCGACTCAGGTCCGCGCGGATCTGAGTCCATTGAAGACGCTGTTCGTCACCCTGTTTTTCGCCGCGATCGGCACCTTGACCAATCCACAACTGGTGGCGGAGCATTGGGGCGCCGTCTGCGCGCTTACCGTCGCGATCGTGTTCGGCAAAGCTGTCATCGTCTTTCTAATTGCACTGTTGTTCCGACTGCCCCTAGGCGCTAGTGCGGCGACTGGGCTGTGCCTGGCGCAAATCGGTGAGTTTTCCTTCGTCCTCCTCGACATAACCCGGCACACTCAGTTGATCGGCGCGGAGCTCTTTGAGCTCATAGTTTCGGTCATCGTTGTGACGCTCTTTTTGACTCCCTATTTGATGGCCTTGGCACCGCGTTTGGCTCGGTTCCTCGAGAGCCACGCTCCGATCAATGGCGACCCGACGACAGTCAGTGATGATCGCGCTGCCCACATCGTTCTTGTCGGCTTCGGACCCGCGGGCCAGGCGGTGTGGGAACACCTTAATGAGCAGAAAACCCCGTTAGTGCTCATCGAATGGAACCCTGCCCTGGCCCGTAGGGCAGATGCGATGGGGATTGACACGATCATTGGGGATGCCACTAGAAAAGATGTATTGACTCACGCTGGTGTGCGTACCGCGAAAGCCATCGCCATCACCGTGCCCGACCCCACGGCTGCCCGAGCGATCACCACTCACGCGCGCGCGGCCGCAAGAGACGCGCTCATCGTCACACGAAGTCGATACCAGAGGTGGAACGAAGATCTCGTCGCGTCGGGGGCCACGTCCGTAGTGGACGAGGAAACGGAGGTCGGCCTTCAGATGGCATCCGAAATCCAAAGGGTTCTCGACACAAGGGAGTCCGGAAAGTCATGACGCCATGAAGCAAGGGCAGGCCAGCCACACAGTACTGACAGTTCTGGTCTTCGCCTATCACAGCATTCGAACTGAGAAGGCATCGAGCGCGCCACGTCGCACCGCGGACCGTCAAACGTGTTAGGTTCGTCCGTTCATGGCTTCCTCGACCCCTGAACGCTTCGATGACTACGAGCTGCGCGAACGCCTCGGTGTCGGCGGAATGGCCGAGACGTTCGTTGCGATTCGACGTGGGCCGGGCGACTTCGAGCAACGCGTCTGCCTCAAGCGCATCCTGCCGACATTCGTCAACGACGCCGACTTCGTCGAGATGTTCCTGCGCGAGGCGCAGCTGTCGGCGCTCCTGCACCACGGGCACATCGCTCGCGTGCTCGACTTCGGCATCACCAAGGGCACTCACTACCTCACGCTCGAGCTGATCGAGGGGGCCGACCTTCGCACGGCGCTGCGCCACCTCCGCGCAAGACGGGAGACGCTCGACCCGGGACTCACGTCGTACGTGGCCCACGCGCTCGCCTCCGCGCTCGATTTCGCGCACACTGCGGACGATGATGGAAACGCGGCCGGCATCATTCACCGCGACGTGTCGCCCTCCAATGTACTTTTGAGCGACGCCGGAGAGGTGAAGCTTACCGACTTCGGTATCGCCAAAGCCATGAACATCCCCGGCAGCATCCAAAGCGGCGCACTCAAGGGAAAGATCCCCTACATGGCCCCGGAATACGCCCTAGGCCGGCAGTGCAGTGCGCGCTCGGACCTCTTCTCGTTGGGCGTCCTGCTCTACGAGTGCCTCGCAGGATACCGCCCCTTCGACGGAGGCAGCGACATTCAGACCCTCGACCGTGCGCGCAACGGGCAGCACGACCTTCTTCGCGAAGCAGCTCCGAATGCGCCCGCGGCTCTTGCCGACGCGATCGAGTCCCTGCTGTCGCCGAGCCCCGATGACCGCCCACCGAACGCGGCCGTCTTCATCGCGATGCTCGCAGAAGTCCCGCCGCCTCCACTCGCGCCGCGCGATCTCGGCGTGCTTGTCCGGTCCATCGACAAACACGAGACCATCCCCAGCTCTCCCGGCCTCGCGTCGACACGCCCCGCCCCTACTGCCCGTCCGTGGAAACGGCTGCCCTCTCGGAGGTAGCGTCCCTCACGCGGCTATCCCCGTCGACGCAGCCCCGCTATAAGGAGAGGCTGAATCTCTGCAGGTTAGGAGCTGGAGTCATGAAGGTCCAAAGTGCCCTGGTATTGATCACCGGCGCGTCCGGAGGCATTGGAGCGGCGACGGCGCGCGAGATGGCGGCGGCTGGCGCAAAAGTCATTCTGCTCGCTCGAACCCAATCGAAGTTGGATGCGGTCGCTGACGAAATTCGAAACGCCGGCGGGCAAGCCTACGTGTACCCATGTGACTTGAGCGATGCCGATGCCGTGGGCGCCACGGCCGAGCGCATCAAGGCCGAGGTGGGGGTCCCCGACATCATAATCAACAACGCGGGCGCCGGCAGATGGCTTGCCGTCGAGGAAACGGATCCGGCCGAGGCGATATCGATGATGTCGACGCCCTACTTTGCGGCGTTCTTCGTAACCAGGGCTTTCGTTCGGGAGATGGTTCGACGAGGCAGCGGCCGAATCGCAAACGTGAACTCGCCGATGGCGTATCTCGTGATTCCCGGAGCCACCGGGTACGCGGCTTGCCGTTGCGCACTCCGCGGCTTCAACGATTCGCTGCGCGCCGATCTGCACGGGACCGGCGTCGGGGTCACCCATCTGGTGTTCGGCGAGGTAACGAGCGACTATTTCGCCAACAATCCGGGCGCCCACGAGAGGATCCCCAGCATAAGCAAGCTGTTCCCCGTGTTGTCTCCCGAGAAAACCGCCCGCTACATCATCCGTGCCATTCAGGCCGACAAGGACGAGATAGTCCGACCCCTCATCATGAAAATAGTCGTGCTCTTCACTCGAATCATGCCTGGCATGTCGGCCTGGATAAACGCGAAGACGGGCTGGAAAAGGCCCGCACAGCTACCGTAGCCCGACCCCGCCCCTACTCTGCGTCCTCGGAAACGCTCATCATCTCGGAGTTAGCGTCCCCGTAGGTGTTCTTCTCTTGGTCTTCGAGGAGGCTGAGGGTGATGGCCATCGCCTTGCGCACGCGCTGAAGGATCGCCTCGTCGGTTGCGATCTTTTCGACCGCCATCGAGAGCTTGGACTCGAGCTGTGACTTCACGGCCTCGAGGGAACCAACTCGCGATTCGAGATCCCGCTTGTTGCCTGCGAGAATCCCGACCTTGGTCTCGCTCGCATCGAGCTCCTGCTGCAGCCCGTCGCGCGCCTCCTTGGTTTCGCTGAGCTCAGCCTGGAGGTGATCCCGCGTCTCTTGGGCCTCCCCGAGCTGGGCGCTCGTGGTCGCCAGCGCCGCTTCGGTCTCGGTGAGCTTGGTTTCGAGCTCGATCGACCGCTCCTCGTTCAGAGCCTCGCGCTCACGTGCACCCGAGAGCTCGGCCTCGGTATCGGCAAGCTTGCGTCCCAAGGTCGCGAGTTGCTTCGTGTGCTCCTGCTCCAGCGTCTCGAGCTCGAGCTGTGTTTCGCCCTGAAGCGCAGCCTCGCGCTCGGCCATCGTTCGCTTCCACTCAGCCTCGGCCTCGGCCATGTTGGTCGAAGCGGCGGTGTCGAGCTCTTCCCGAAGCGTGGACAGAGATGCCTGCTTGACCGCATCGGCCTCCGCAGCCGCTTGCGTCAACGCAGCTGCTTGCGCATCGGTGAGCTCCGACCGCAGTGAAGCTAGTGCGGTTTCCTTCTCACTCGCCGCCGCATGCAGCGCGGCCGCGTTGTCTTCCTGCGTCTTGGCCATGGCTGCCGCGGACTCCGCCTTGAGTAGATCCGTGGCATCTTCCTGCGCTACACGGAGCCTCGCCATCTCGGCATCACCCGCGCTCCTCAGCGCTTCAACGTCAGCCACGCGCCCTTCACGCTCTTGAGAGAGCTCGCCCTCGAGAGATTCGGCTTTCGCCTTCTCACGCTCGAAGCGGCCCTTCACATCCTCGTAGCGTTTGTTCGCGTTCTCTTTGTCCTCGCTCAGGCTCGCAATGGATTCCTGCGCTTTGGACAACGAGCGTTCGAGGTCCGCGGTCTTCTCGTCGAAGTCAGCGCGCGCGCGCTCGAGCGCAATCGACTCATCTTTGAGCTCGAGGATCGCTTTGTCGCGTCCGGTCACTTGGTCGCGAAGATCGAGGATCTCTTTGTCCTTCGTGTTCAGCGCTTCGCGAAGGTCGAGGAACTGACGGCTCGATACACCTCCCGACGACTCGGCGATCTTCGCCTTGAGGCCGGAGATTTCCGAGCGCAGGCGGGCAACTTGTATCTCGCCCGTACTGGGGCCGTCCTGTGGCGGCGCCGACGGCGGCGCAGATGCGGCGGACACGTCTTCGGGCGGGACGTCGGAGACCATGATCACGTCATCGAGCTCCACGTCCTCGTACTCAGCGGTCTCCGTCGCTACCGCCTCCGCGGCCTGGGACTCCTCGGAGGACTCTTTCGGCGGGCCATCCATCATGAGCGCGTCGAAGGCATTCTCGGCGAACTCATCGATCTCTTCGTCGATCTCGGGTGGATCCCCGACC
>QMMB01000133.1 GCA_003647035.1 Deltaproteobacteria bacterium
AGTGCCAGTGACAGTGACAGTGACAGTGACAGTGACAGTGACAGTGACAGTGACAGTGACAGTGACAGTGACAGTGACAGTGACAGTGACAGTGACAGTGACACCTGAATTTCCGTCTGATACAGTGCCGGCCGTATGCCGAGCCTCAAATGGATGGTGCCTCAGGGCCGGCCCCGCGTGTTTGGGATCTACAAGCGGGTGACGTCGATTGGACAGGCGGGGGCCAATGACGTGGTTATCGAGTCGGGCTCGCTCGAGGCGCATCACGCCCAGGTCGTGTTCGACGGACGCGATTTTTCGGTGGCGGTGGTGGACGCAGGGGCCCTCCTGCACGTCAACGGGAAAAAAAAGAAGAAATCGAAGATCTTCCACAACGACAAGCTGAGTCTCGGGGACGTCGACCTGGTGTTCTCGCTTTACGACGAGAGCGGTACGTCGCGCGACTCTGAGCCCGACGCCAGTCCTTCTCGCACCTCGGAGATTGAGGGCATGATGAAGCTGAGCGATTTCAATCGCCGGCTGCTGGAGATCCGGGAGATCCCCGAGCAGATCGAGACGCTGCTCGATGCCGTGATCGACGTGGTTCACGCGAACAAGGGCTTCGTGATCCTGCTCCGGGATGGCGACCCGCAAATCGCTGCGGCGCGCAACGTCGACCGGGAGACGATTCCGGATGCGGTGACGCAACTCTCGGACAGCATTCTAAAGCGGTGTATCGACACGCGTCAGCCGTTGATCGTCAGCGACGCCGTCAACGATACGATGTTCAACTCGAGCGAGAGCGTGCTCAATTTGCAGCTCAGCTCGGTCATGGTCGCGCCGCTCATCGCGCAGACGCAGCTCCTCGGGTTGATCTACGTCGGCAACGACAACGTGGTGAATCTCTTCGAGCAATCGAGTCTCGAAGTGCTGACGGTGTTTGCGGGCCAGGCTTCGCTCATCTTGCAGAACGCGATTCTACTCAATCAGCTGACGACCGATCGAGATCGCATTGCCGAAGAGCTCGAGGCGCAGAAGTTCGGTGACATCATCGGGAGCTGCCCGAGCCTGCAGGAGGTTTTTCGGCGCGTGGAGAAGGTTGCCCCTGCCGACATCAACGTGCTCATCACGGGTGAAACCGGCACTGGCAAGGAGTTGTTCGCTCGGGAGCTCCATCGACGCTCCAATCGCGCGGAGGGGCCGTTCGTAGTCGTCAACTGCGGCGCGATCCCTGAGAACCTCATGGAGTCGGAGCTGTTCGGTCACGTGCGAGGAGCGTTCACCGGTGCGGTCTCGACCCGACAGGGCAGCTTCGAAGCGGCCGACGGTGGCACGCTTTTCCTCGATGAGATCGGCGAGATGCCGCCGGCGCTCCAGGTCAAGCTCTTGCGCGCACTTCAGGAGCGCGTGATCGTCAAGGTGGGCGACACGAAGCAACAATCGGTAGACATCCGCGTGCTCGCGGCTACGAACGCCGACCTCGAAGCCTCGATCAAGGAGGGAACGTTTCGCGAGGATCTCTACTATCGGCTCAACGTTGTGAACCTTCACCTGCCGCCACTTCGGGAGCGCGGTGACGACGTTGCGATCCTTGCGAAGTTCTTGCTCAACAAGTACACGGCGGAGTTCGGCGCCACGGTCAAGGGGTTCACGCCCAAGGCGCTCGAGGGGATGCAGCGTTACGACTGGCCCGGCAACGTCCGTCAGTTGGAGAACCGGATCAAGAAGGCGATCGTGCTTGCGGACAAGACCTTGATTGGACCCGAAGATCTCGACCTCGGTGGCGACAGCACGCGGTCGGTCGTTTCGCTCACTCAGGCGCGAGAGGACTTCACGCGCCAATACATCCTCGAGGTTCTCGAACGAAACGGTGGTAACCGTACGCGGACGGCCCGCGAGCTCGGAGTCGATCCGCGGACCGTCTTCCGCTACCTAGAGCGCGATCCGGACGCCCCCGGGCCCGGTAGACCTGCCGGGGGCTGACATTAATGTCATAGGTGAGCTCCGAATTTCATGGGATGATGCTGAAAACCCTAGGGTTTTGGGCTTCGGAACCGCGGCATGGCCTTTGCTTCTAAATTACACCGGATGCTTGTCTTTGCTTCATGTGTGGCGTTCGGCGTCGCTGCCTCGACCAGTGGGTGCATTGCGACCAGCACGATCGAGTTCGACCCGGTGGAGAACTTTCCCCCCTCGATCATCAGCCAGCCCCTCGCCGATTTCCCATTGAACGAGATTGGCGAGATCAATCTCGATGACCCAGTCGAGTCGCCCGAGATGCCGCTGCAGGTGATCATCCGCGACCCGAACTTCGACCAGACGCTCGACTACCGCATCTTTCTCGATGCTCCTCCTCCGCCCGCAGCCGAGCTTCGAATTCAGGAAGGCGAGATCGACCCGACGGGTTTCCTCGAACGGCCAAGCGAGTTTTTCATTTCCTATGACGAACTCGACCCCGGCGAATGCCACAAGATCGAGCTGGTTGTGGTCGGCAAGTTCGCCAGCAACGTCGAGCAGCGCCGCCCCGTCGAGCCGGGCGACATCGATCAAGCGACCTGGTGGGTCGAAGTGACCGACGCCGACAACCCCATTGCTGTGGGGTGCCGATGAGATCGCGGTGGGTATTGGCGCTCGTTGCCGTCGTCGGATGCAATTTTGGCTCTCCGGAAGCACAGACAATCGACAACTCGTGCGCGAACGACGCGAGCTGCCCGGTGGGGGTGTGTGATGGCAACATCTGCATCGACGACTCGGGGGCTTCCGTAGATGTCGCGATCGAAGTGCTGAGCAGCTCGTCCGACTTGCAGCGTGTGACGCCCGCGAGCTGGGCGTTTGCCGCGGCGTCGATCTCCGGCCCGAGCACTCGTGACCTCGTCCTTCCCGCGACTCGAGAGGTTGTCGGGTCGGTGCGCTGGGACGGTTTTCGTGTTCCAGCGACGCTCCGTTTCGTTCGCCGGATGGTTGGTGCCGTGGCGCCGCTCGTGCCCGTCGCGATCGAAGTTGACACCTTGCGGGAGTCCGCGGTGGCAGATGGGGAGGACGCCTACGACTTCAGCACAGTGCTGGTCGCCGGGGAGACGTACGATGTGAGCGTGCTGCCGAGCAACGACATGGTGACCGCGCCGATGCAGACCACAGCTCCCGCGATTCGCAGCCTCCCGCCGATCTACATGGAGCTTGCCGTCGATGATGGCGATCCCAGTGAGCCATTCCGCTTCGATGTCGCGTTTCCAGCCGGCCTCGCTGATGGCTGCACGGAGAACGTCGACATTGGGTGCACCTTGGAGGCCGAAGTCCTCAGTGTGAACGCCGAGGGGGAGCTCCCCGAAGCGGGGTTACAGGTCCGTGCCATCGAGAAAACGACTGCACGCGTTGTCTCGTCCATTGGCGAGACCGACGAGAACGGTCGCTTTGCGATTCGAATCAGCGACGCTGCGGCCGACTACTTGATTCGCGTGACCTCTAGCGTTGGACGCGACCCCTTCCCAGCGGTGTCCGTCGATCCAGACGTGGCGTTCGCCGCCGATCCGATCAAGAAGCGCATCTACATTCCGCGCCTCACTCCCGTTCAGTTTACTGGCCGAGTGCGCGATATGGATGACAGCCCGGTGCCAGGCGCGACCGTGCGGTTCCTGTCGACCGGCATCTTTGGCGGGAACGAGCTTGGGCTGGAGGGCTCGTTCAGCGGGTCCGCCACCACAGACGCGGAAGGCAGTTTCGGCGTTGAGCTCCTCCCGGGCTTCTATTCGGTCACGGTCACCCCACCGGAAGACGTCGAGAACACCTGGGGCGTTCTTACCGCCGAGTCGCTCGTCGGCGAAGAGATCACGGCGACCGAAGCGTTGATCGTTCCCTCGCAAATCGGACTTCGAGGCTGGGTCGCGACGTTCCGCGACGAGGCCGCCGTCGGGGTCACCATCCTTGCTCGCGCCCGCCTGAGCGAAGACTTGGGCGCCAGATCGCAAGAGGCGGTGTCCAACGGCCTAGGCGCCTTCGCGATGAGCGTGGACGTTGGCCTCTACGACACGCACGTGAAGACTTCGTCGGAGACGGGCTTCGCGTGGTTGGTCGAGCCGGAGCTCGTGATGAGCACGGAAGCTGGCGACTCGGTGCGAGGCTATCGACTAGACCCTCCCATTCCCGTACGCGGCGTCATTCGAACCGGCGCGGGCGAGGTAGTACCGCATGCGTTGATTCGCGCTTACGTGCTGACGAGCACTACAGGGGCCGCCAGCCGTCCCATCCAAGTCGCCGAAACCCTCTCAGGCGAAGACGGCAGCTACCGGCTGCTCATTGCGCCGCGTCTCGGCGACGAATGACCATCCACATGACCGCCGCGAGAGCGAGCCAACCGGGCCAGTCCCCGAAGCGCGTGTAGAGGGTCTCGCCCTCGAGCATGTGGACGTCGTAGCGTAGGTTCTCGCGAGTGAGCAGCCCGGTTTGGGCGACGACCCGTCCAAGTGGGTCCACGACCGCGCTGATGCCGCTGTTCGTCGCGCGCACCATGTATCGGCGATGCTCGATCGCACGATACTGTGACAACACCAGATGGATGGCCGGCTCTTGACTGTCCCCGAACCAGGCGTCGTTCGTGAGATTGATCAGGATGTGTGGCTTGGCCTCGCGTACCATCTTCCGCGTGAAGCGAGCGAGAATGTCCTCGTAACAGACCGGCGTAGAGATGCGCCAGTCGCCGAACGTGATCGGGCGCACGTGGCTCCCGGCGGTGAAGTGCCCGCTGTTGGGAGAGAGCTCGTAGAGAATCGGGAACATGTCGCCGAAGGGGAGGTACTCGCCGAACATCAGTAGGTAGGTCTTGTCATAGGTCGACTCGACGATGCCCTCCTCATCGGCGAGGAAGACGGTGTTGTAGACCTTGCGCTTGCCGTCGACGAGCTCGGTCGACACGCCCCCGAAGATGACTGGCGTGTCGAGATCTCGCCGGACTCGGCTCGCATCCGTGGGTAACTTGCGAGGCAGTCCGCCGACAAATGCGGATTCGGGCCATATGAGCAGGTCGAGCTCGCCGGCTTCCTCGAGCTGGCGGCTTTGCTCGAGGTGGCGGCGATGGCCTTCGACCGCCTGGGCGCGTTTCTCGAAGATGCCCATGTTCACCTGCACGATGCCCAGGCGAAGGATGGGAGCCGCTTGCATTTGTGCTTCGACCTGGGTGATCCGCACCGCGCCGTAGATGAGCGCGAGCGCGACTGCAGCGACCGTGAGTCCTCCTACCAGCTTCGGCGCCTCGTGGCGCTGGGCCCGCCACTCCCAGGCTTGGTAGATCGAGAGGTTCACCAATGCCATCACCACCGTGACGAGCATCGGACCCCCGAGGTCGGCGATCTGAACCAGCGCGGTTTGATGCTGAAGACTGTTGGCAAGATAGGTTGGAAATAGAGACGGGTAGAGCCATTCGATCAGCAACAGCACCGGGATGGCGATCACGCTCGCGCTCCAACCCCGCCGCCGGAGCACTCGGTAGACCAGGCCATAGACGGCGAAGTTGAATCCGAGGTAGGCGGAGAACACCAACCAAAAGAGCGCACTCGCGGCGTACCCATATCCCGAGAACACCTCGAGGAACTCGACGAGCCAGTGGTAGCCACCGGCGCATGTGACGGTTCCGTACAACCACGCGACCGCCAACGTGTGACGCCAAGTGCGCCCGAGGCCGAGCTCCAAGGCGCCCCAAAGCGGAACCAAGCACAACAGCGAAAGCGGCCAGAACCCGAAACCGGCCCAGCCGAGAAAGTAGAGCACGCCGCCGAGGACAGCGAGTCCGTACGCCTGATAGCGAGGTGCCAAGGTCGAGCTTTCCGAAGGGCTCTCGGTCACTGGGCGCTTACTAGCACGCGCTCGGTGGATTCGCGCACGATGTCGAGCAAGCGATCGAGGTCCGCGTCCTCGATGTTGAGTGGCGGCACGACGTAGATGGTGTTGCCGAGCGGCCGAAGGTGGGCCCCGAGCTCGAGCGCTGCGTCGGAGATCTGCCAGCCGACCGTGCCCATGTAGCCGGGAGCTCCGACTTCGAATGCAGCGCACATGCCCAACGAGCGGGGTGTGCGTACACCCGGGACCTCGGTCATGCTTTGGATCCGTGCGGCGAGCTTGGCGGCCTTCGGATGGGCGGATTCGAGAATGTCCTCGTCACGGTAAATCGCGAGGACTTCGCGTGCAACTGCCGCGCCGAGGGGGTTGCCACAGAACGTATGCCCGTGCATGAGCGCGCGGCTCTTGTCACCCCGGAAACCATCGTAGACGCGATCGGTGGCTAGCGTGGCAGCGAACGGAAGCGCCCCTCCCGAGAGGCCCTTGGCCGTGCACAGGAGGTCCGGCGTGATGCCCGCGTGGTCGCACCCCCACAACGGCCCCGTTCGGCCCAAGCCGGTGAAGACTTCGTCCGCGATCAGCAATGTGTCGGCGCGTTGGGTTTCCTCACGCAACGCCGCGAGGAGGCCGGCGGGGTAGGTCCGCATTCCCGCCGCGCCCTGAACCATCGGCTCGACGATCACTGCGGCGATTTCGTCCACGCCTTCGCGAAGGAGCGCAAACAGCCGCTCGAACACCGGCTCCCACTGATGGTTCACCGCGTCCGGCGGCCTCCGCACGTCGAAGAGGAGCGGCCGAAAGATGCGGGTGAACTCATCGACGTCGCCCGCACTCATCGCACCGAGGGTGTCGCCGTGATAGCCGCCCGGCAGTGCGAGGAAGCGTCTGCGCTCAGGCCGTCCGTTCTGTTGCCAGTACTGAAACGCGATCTTCAGCGCGACCTCCACCGCAGTCGAGCCATTGTCGCTGTAGAAGACCCGCGTGAGACCCTCCGGGGCGATCGCGACGAGCTCGGCAGCAAGCCGCGAAGCCGGCTCGTGGGTCGCCGCAGCCAGTGTGCTGTGCATCATCTGCTCGGACTGCCGCGCGATAGCCTCCCGAAGGCGCGGATGCCCGTGTCCGAGGTTGTTGCACCACCAGGACCCGCTCGCATCGAGAACGCGGCGCCCATCACCGGTGATCAACCAAGGCCCTTCGGCGCGGTCGACGACCAACAGCGGACGGTTTTGATGATCGTCGCTCGACGTGTACGGCCGCCACACGTGCGCCCGGTCCAGCGCGATCAGCTCGTCGTCAGAAGACATGGCGGCCACTTTGCGCCAGCGCCAGTGTCAGTGCCAGTGGATCAGGCCGGGCTGACGAGGACTTCGCGGCGGCCGCCGGCTTTGGAGCTGGGGGGTCCGACGACTCCCTCTTGCTCCATGCGCTCCACGAGCTTTGCGGCCTTGTTGTAGCCGACGCTCAACTGCCGCTGCACGTGACTGATCGAGCAGTAGCCCGCGTTGGCGACCACGGCGACTGCCTTGTCGTAGAGTGGGTCGTCGCTTTCACCTCCGAAGCCCTCGTCGTCGCGCGGTTTCAGAATCTCGTGCTGGTACTCGGGCTCGCCTTGTTCACGCAGAAAGTCGCACACCGCCTTCACCTCCTCTTCGCCGATGTAAGCGGCGTGCACGCGCTGAAGATCGCTCGCTCCGGGCGGGATCATCAGCATATCGCCCATTCCAAGTAGATGTTCGGCACCGGAGCGGCCCAGAATGGTCATCGAGTCCTGGCGCTGCGCGACCTTGAACGCGACGCGGGCGGGGAAGTTGGCCTTGATCATGCCGGTGATGACATCGACGCTCGGACGCTGCGTCGCGAGGATGACGTGGATGCCGGCGGCTCGCGCCTTTTGTGCGAGCCGGGCGATGCAGGCCTCCACATCCTTGGCCGCGACCATCATCAGGTCGGCAAACTCATCGACGACGACCACCACGAAGGGCAGCTTCTCCGGCTCGAAATGTTCGGCATCGGGTGCTTCGCCATCGGCCGGGTCGAGCAGAACCTCCTGCCCGTTCGCATCCTGCGCGCTGACTTTGCCCTTGCGCCTCGGCATGAACTTCTCCATGGAAAGCTCGCCCGCCAGCACGCGATCGACGCGCCTGTTGTAGGTATCGATGCTACGGGCGCCAGTGTCCGCGAACATCTGGTAGCGGCGCTCCATCTCGTCGACCGCCCAGCGTAGCGCGAGCGAGGCCTTCTTCATGTCGGTCACGACGGGCAGCAACATGTGGGGGATGCCATCGAAGACCTGTAGCTCGACGACCTTCGGGTCGATCATCAGCATCCGGACCTCTTCCGGCGTCTTCTTGGCGAGGATCGACGTCAGCATGACATTGAGCG
>QMMB01000134.1 GCA_003647035.1 Deltaproteobacteria bacterium
AAGGATGAGCAGCGGCACATTGCGCTCGTGCTGATGGCGACCGGGCCCCTGACGCAGGTCGGCATGTGGGGTGAGGCGCGGGAGCGATTGCGTGGCCTCGACGACGACGCGCTGACGGAACCGCAGGCGGTGCTTCGTAACCAAGCCCTGGCTACCTGCGAGCTCCAGTTCGACGACGTGGACGCGGCGCAGAGCGCGATCGATCGCATCCCACGACCCACCGAAGATACGATCGAGAAGTGGCTGGTAGCGATGGAGGCCTTGCTGATGTCCGTTCGGGGCCAATCCGAGAGGGCGCTGGCGCATCTCGGCGCAGAGGATGTGGATGACAACCCCCCGCTCCGCGCTGCTCACCGGCTCGTGCACGCACACGTTCTGGCAGGGCGCGGGGACGACGAAGGCGCCCTCAACGAGCTGCGGTTACTGCAACAGGAGGCCGGCGCGGCGGGCCTCGAGCGCGTCCGGCTACCGCGCGGGCCGGCCAGGCCTCTCGCAGAGCGGCTTCTGAATAAAACCGCTCAATCGGGCTGAAAGATGACTTGCTGCGTTGGGTCGTCGTCGTAGAACTGCTGATATCGGTCGAACGTGACGGCGCCGAACGTGTTGAGGAGGACCGCGAACACGGCGCAGCTCACAAAAGCCAACCCGAAACGCCGGCCACTGAGGGCAACGAGCACAAACAGGAGCGGCAGGTAGTCCAGGGAAAATCGGTAACCGAACTGCACCCAACCGGTGTTTTGGTAGAGCAAGGTGCAGAGCGCGGTAGGCAACACCGCGGCCCAAAGCGCCACGACGGTCGCGTCGGTCTTCCTCTGCCACAAGCTCCACAAGAGGTTCGGAGTGGTGAACCAAAGCGCGAGTCCGTGTCTGGAGATGCGAACCAAGGGACTCGACTGAAGAAGCCACGGCATCGAGAGGAAGAAAACCGTGAGGTTTCGAGGCAAGTAATGGCTGCTAAACAGGCCCCATGTCTCGATCCTCGATCGCCACCGAATCTGAAGAAAGCGGTGCCCGAACTCGAACGGGTCTCCGAAACGGGCCGTGTTGTGCCACATCGCGACGGCGATGATGGCGCCCAGTGGAAGCGCGAACATCAGGAGGCTGCGCACTGGGCGCGACCGAGAGCCCCCGGCTGGGCGAGAGTCTTTCGTTGTCGAAGTGATCGCCTCGAGCACGAAGAACCCAGCAAGGAGCAGCGTCGCGGGGCGGCATAGGAACGCGAAGCCGAGGGCTATCCCCGCCCCGACGGGGCGACGCGCACCGAAGGCGAACAGAAGGTAGAGACAAACTAGTGGCGTTGCGACGACGTGGGCGGCGAACCACACGGTCCCCTGCACGGCGACGAAGTAGTATACCGACCCGATCGCGAAAAGGGCCGTGACGAGCAGATCGTCCCTCTGCAACCGTTGGCTTCGCTCTGACTCCCGGAGGAACCGTAGAAGGACGACGAGAACCGCTGGCGCTAAGCCCGCAAAGAGCATCCAGAAGAGGGCGTCGAGGGTACCCAGTCCAAAGATCGCCACGAGCGGCAGTAGAAGGACGGCCGGAAGCGGTGGAAACGAGACGTACCAACGATAGCGCTGGGCGTCGGGTCCCGAGAAGGCGTAGCGGCCCGGAGGGCAAGGTCCTTGCGTGACCGTGTCGAAGCACGCCCAGTCGTTGGTGCCAGGGGGATCGCCTCCGATGTCGAGACGGCCCTCGAGCCACGCGTGCGCCAGGTGTACGTAGTGGTTGTTCGGCGAGGGCCGGAGGAGACGGTCCGCCGACGTCGCGCAGTAGACGCCGGCGCACAGTACGAAAATCGCAAGTGGAAGTGCCCACCGTCGCCTCCAAATCGCCACCGGGGCAGCATAACCGGGGCCGAGAGCGAACCGAAGTTTGTCCACCTTGACGAGTCGAAACCGGCGCCCTAGAGGAGCCCAGATGAGGTCCCCAACCCTCGACGCAGTGACGGACGCTCTTCGCAACGTCGAAGATCCGATCTTTCAAAAGCCGCTTGGCGCCCTAGGGACGCTCGTCGAGGCACGCCTCGAGGACGGGCGGGCTTGGGCAAAGATTCGAGTCAGCTCTCCCTCCGAAGAGGTTCGGCAAGTGCTGCAGCGTCGGGCGGAGGAGGCGCTCGAGCCTATGGGGATCGAATTCGTCGAGCTCGAGCTCGAGGTCAACGTGCCTACGCGCGAGGCGACCAGCACCGACCCGATTCCCGAGGTGCGAAACGTGATCTTGGTCATGAGCGGCAAGGGGGGCGTCGGAAAGAGCACCGTCGCGACGAACCTCGCGCTAGCGCTTCGACGCCTCGGCACGCGGGTTGGCCTCCTCGACGCCGACATCTACGGGCCGTCGTTGCCCACGATGCTAGGCATCGAGGGCCAGCCGACCTCGAAAGACGGCACACGGATGCAACCTCTGCAGCGATTCGGCATCAAGCTGATGAGCATCGGCTTCCTCCTCGAGGATCCAAAGCAGGCGGTGATATGGCGAGGCCCGATGCTACACGGCGCGTTGCAGCAGTTCGTGGGCGACGTAGATTGGGGCGCCCTCGACTACCTCATCATCGACTCGCCTCCCGGCACCGGCGATGTCGCACTCACGCTGGCACAAAAGCTTCGCATCACCGGCGCGATCATCGTCACCACCCCACAAGAGGTCGCGCTTCAAGACGTCTACAAGTCCGTGTCGATGTGCCGGAAGCTCAACATCCCGATCCTCGGGGTCGTCGAGAACATGAGTTATTTCATGGATAGCGCGGGCGTGAAACACGAGATCTTCGGCAGTGGGGGTGGTCAAAAGATCGCCGAATTCGCCGAGGCACCCCTATTCGGACAGGTGCCCATCGATACGCTGGTACGCGAATGGGGCGATCAGGGCACCCCAATCGTGCAGGCAGCTCCGGCGTCTCCCGCCGGCCAAGCCTTTGCAGGGCTGGCTGACGCCCTCGCCGAGAAGATCGCCACGGAGCACTTCAAGCGCAGTGAGGGCGACGCCGCACCACAAGGCGAAGGTCCCAAGAGGCTCCGAATCCTCCGCTGAGCTATAAACGCACTGTGGACCTCTTTGAACGACAGGCGGAAACCGACTCCCCGCTCGCCGATCGAATGCGGCCGAACCGGATCGAAGACGTGGTGGGCCAGCGACACCTGCTTGGAGACGGGCGTATCTTGGCCCGCGCGATTCGCGCCGACCGTATCCCGTCGATGATCCTCTGGGGACCGCCCGGCACCGGAAAGACGACGCTCGCACATGTGATCGCAAACGAGACGAACTCGATTTTCGTGCTGTTCAGCGCGGTGCTTGGCGGCGTGCCGGAGCTTCGGAAGATCATCGCCGCCGCCAAAGAACAGAAGAACTACTACGGCAAGAAGACGATTCTGTTCATCGACGAGATTCATCGCTTCAACAAGGCACAGCAGGACGCCCTTCTCCCACCCGTCGAGAACGGCACGGTGACGCTCCTCGGCGCGACCACGGAAAACCCTTCCTTCGCGGTCAACTCTGCGTTGCTGTCCCGCGCGCGCGTGTTCGATCTCAAACCGCTAGAGGCCGAGGACCTTCGCAAACTCCTCGAACGGGCACTTGCAGACGACCAACATGGGCTCGAGCACCTCGCCCAGACGGTCGACGACGACGCGCTCGCGGCGATTTCGCAGAATGCGCGAGGTGACGCCCGACGCGCCTTGTCCGCGCTCGAGCTCGCTAGCGACTTCGCACGGTCGGCCGGGGTCGAGGCGCTCACCGTCGCGATCGTCCAAGAAGCATTGGCGACCCAAACACTGCTCTACGACAAGTCCGGCGAAGAGCACTACAACGTCATCAGCGCGTTCATCAAGTCGATGCGGGGCAGCGACCCCGACGCATCGGTCTACTGGCTGATGCGAATGCTCGAAGCCGGCGAGGACCCGCTCTTCGTCCTTCGACGGATGTTGATCTTCGCGAGCGAGGACATCGGTAATGCCGACCCGCGGGCGCTCGAAATCGCCGTCAGCGCCGACGCTGCGTTCCGGCGGCTGGGCATGCCCGAGGGCATTTTTCCGATCGCGCAGTGCTGCACGTACCTCGCCAGCGCGCCGAAGAGTAACGCGAGCTACAAGGCCTGGAAGATGGCCCAAGCCGACGTGCGCGAGCACGGCGCGCTCCCAGTGCCGCTCAAGCTCCGCAACGCCCCGACCGAGGCGATGAAGTCGTGGGGCTACGGAGAGGACTACCGCGATCCCCACGACGAAAGGGGATTCAGCCGGGGTGAAAACTACCTTCCCGACCAACTGGTCGACCGACAATATTACCGTCCGACCGAACACGGGTTCGAAGCGCGAATTCGCGAACGCCTGGGCAAGCGTGGGGCGGCGCCTAGAGCGAAGGAGGGCGGGGCGGGCGGTGGGTCGGGCGAGCCCCACGGAGAAAAACCCTGAAGATCGCGGCGCCTCGCTCACCGTCGGCCTCGATCGCCCCACCGACGCCGTCGAGCGCCACCGACGCCGCAAAGAGCCCGACGAACCGACTATATCGCCCATCTAACCGACCCTTCAAGGCGTGCTGCCCTTCGAGCGTGAACGCAATGTCTCGAAGCTCTGGAGCGAGCGCCTCCCCCGCGTCTTGCACTTCGATCACCACACGGCCGCCCTGCTGGTAGACCCGCACAGTCGCGCGTGGATCAGGCACGTTGGCGAGGGTATTGTGGAGGAGCACGTCGACGACGTCGACCGCAACTTGTGCGCCCTGCGCGTAGAGCTGATCGCCCTGAGCGACCTCGACCGTCACCGGGACCGGCGTGTCCACCCGTTCGAGACGCTCCAAGAACACGCCGGCGTCGCCGTTGGCTGCCTCGAGCGGGACGTGACCCGTGAACCAGCGGCTGATCCAGGCAAGCATGTCGAGCCCGCGGCGCAGCTCTCCAACCGCCAGCTTCACGTCTTGCAACGCTTCGTTGGCATCGGTGTCGACCAGGCCGACCTCTTCTAGAAAGTCCGCATTGGCCGTGATGGTCGCCGCGGGGTTGCGGAAGTCGTGGACGAGCAGGCCCAACACGCTTCCCATGTCGTCGGCTTTGATCGCATCGGGCTTCGCCACATCACCTCCCTACCACGAGGTATAACTCAAGGGAAGAAGAGCACGTCATCCTCGCCGCGCTCCTCGATCAGCGCGGCGACGTACGACAGAGCGGTAGCCCGACGATCCAATACATCTGCGATCTGACTGCGATTCAACAACGGGTCGGCGTCATGGCTAGGGTCCCGATCAAGCTCGGCTTGGATCGACTCTTGGTCGAGGGAGGCCAAGCGGCGAACCAGGTCCCTAGAGAATCGCTCGGTGCGGGTCAGTCCGGCGAGGAGCTTGTCGTAACGCCGCTCGAGCAACGGGATCGAAAACGAGCGGTCGTTGTCGCGAAGAAGGGCGCGCTTTCGACTCGCGTCAGTCGGGAGGTTGCCGCCACTGAACCGATCCCAGTTCCCGACGACGAAGTCGAACACGACCATCGTCGAGAGGTCGCGCGCCAGTGCGGCTTTGCCCTCGGGGATCTCTCCATCCTGAAGCCAGCTCTGCCAACGTGCTTGTTTCTCGAGGCCGGTCGACCTCATGCCTTTGACCCAATAGACGGCGGCACCCGGAGCCGAACCGTCCGCGTCCCACAGCACGGCGCGCCGGATCGCTCCGCGGCGGTCGAGCATGCCCTCGTAAAAGCGCTGCCGAATCTCTTTCCAGGTGACGCGGCGGTACACCGCCGGCGGCACGTTGTCGAGACCGAGCAACCGGCTGATCCTGTACGCGGCAATCTCGTACTGATAGCCATCTTGGATGTGCCGGCTCCGGACGCGGAGCGCGGCCGTCACGCGAGCCACGGTTCGCATCCGCAAGACGACCGAGCTGTGCCCCACCGGCTTGAAGCTCCGTGAGTCCGCCGACGCGATGACTTCGAGAATCTCGTCCTGCTCGACCTCTGTGCCGACGAATCGAGGCGGGGGCTCGAGCTCAGCGCTTGCCGCCGAGCTCAGCCAAACCGCAACAACCGCCGCCAGCGCGAAGCTAGCGAACGCCCGCGAAGAGATTCTTGGCAATGACCATCCGTTGGATCTGAGAAGTCCCCTCGTAAATCTGAAGGATCTTCGCGTCGCGCATGAGTTTCTCGACGGGGTACTCCGTCATATAGCCGTTGCCGCCGAAGACCTGCACCGCGTCGATGGCCACCTGCATGGCGCTATCAGCCCCGAAGGCCTTGCTGTACGACGCAACGAGTGAGTTCCGACCCCCTTGGTCGATCTGCCACGCCGATTTATGCACCAGGAGCCGAGTCGCCTCGTACTTGATGCCCATCTCTGCGATCATCGCCTGCACCATTTGGTGCTCCGCAATCGGGACGCCAAAGGTCTTGCGCTCGAGTGCATAGGCGATCGATTCCTCGAGACCACGGCGGATCAGCCCGCACGCACCAGCTCCGATGTCTGGGCGGGTGCGATCGAAGGTCTGCATCGCGAGCTTGAAGCCATGACCTTCCTCGGCGAGCACATTGTCTGCCGGAACGCGAACGTCGTCGAAATTCACCGTGGCCGTGTTGCTTGCCCGCTGGCCGAGCTTGTCCTCCGTCTTGCCGACGCTCACCCCTTGCGAGTCACGGTCGATCACGAAGGCCATGATTCCGCTATGGCGGAGCGAGGGGTCGACGGTCGCGAAGACGATATACCACGTCGCCCACGCGGCATTGGTGATGAAGCATTTGGAGCCGTTGATGATCCAGTCGTTGCCGTCCTTGCGGCACGTCGCCTGAATGCCCGCCGCGTCACTGCCAGCTGCAGGCTCGGTAAGCGCGTATGCAGCGAACACCGGCTCCGACGTGAGGAGGCCAAGATACTTCTTCTTTTGCGCATCGTTGCCGGCAATGAGAATGGGCGTCGCGGCAAGCACGTTGGCCGTCATGCTCGTTTGGATGCCAGTACATCCAAAAGCAAGCTCTTCCGTCAACAGAACATGGTCGACCTCGCCCATGCCGGCACCGCCGTACTCCTCGGGAATGTTCGGGCCGACGAAGCCGAGCTCCCACGCTTCCTTGAAGACGTCCAGCGGGAACTCGTGGGTCCTGTCTGCCTCGCCGGCGATCGGAATGATCTTCTCGCGCGTGAAACGGCGGGTCTCGTCGACGAGGGCTTTTTGTTCAGGGGACAACTCGAAATTCAACATGTCGCTACCTCTTGATCAACGGCGCCGCTCTTGCTCGCGTCGCTCGAGCTCGGCCCTCACGGCACGGGCTCCCAGTCGAAAGCCGAACGCCAAGCCAATCAGCAAGACGCCCGGAATATAAATGATGTGACCGATGGACGGCATCACCGGCCCTCGGAAGCTCGAATCTCCGCACTGAGGCGTTCGAGCTCCTCGGCGGTCTGGCGCTGCAGACCACGCATTCGCATGAGAAATAGAAACAAGAGCGCCCACACGACCGAATAGGCCGCTAGCAGCAGCGCTCCGCCCGAGATGCTCTCCGCTTCTGGCCCGCGAACCCCGACGAACTGTGTCGCCCTCTCCTCGGCGGCGTCCTCCTGCGTTTCCGGAGCCCCCGCATCGGGCACAGGCGGCGAGTCCGCAAGAGCCGTGGGCGTGATGAGCATCGTGCATCCCAGCACGAGCGCGGCGATCAGAGCTCGCATGTCATTTCCTTCATCGGTGCATCAACTCGAGTCGTAACTGGACGGATTCTTCTCGTTGCCGCTCGACGGACGCGCGCGCCCAGATCAGGAGCACAGCCAACCCGGTAAACGCCATGAAGCTGAGTCCGAGGGCCCAATACATCTCCGACTCGAGCCCTCCACCTTTGCCGGTGATCACGGTGGGGTGAACGCCTCTCCAGCGCTGAACGCTGTAGTGAATCAACGGAAGGTTCACCAAACCCAGCAGCGCCAAACCCGAGGCAAACCGTTTCTCGACCTCCCCCGTATCGCCCATCGAGCGAAGCGCGAGGTACGCAGCGAAGATCATTCCCGACAGGAGCGTGGTGGTGAGCCGCGGGTCCCAAGTCCACCACACCCCCCAGGCCTTGCGCGCCCACAGTGGTCCCGTGAGCAGCACAATGAGGCAGAACAGTGTCCCGACCTCCGCCCCCGCGACAGCAATCGCATCCCATCGGGCGTCCCGCTTGAGTAGGTACACCCCGCTCGCCACTGCCGACACGAAGAAAC
>QMMB01000135.1 GCA_003647035.1 Deltaproteobacteria bacterium
TCGTCTAGCCGGGCCGAGCGAACGAGTTCGGGTCTTGTCTGCATTCGTCAACGCGCTCCGCGGCCAGGACGTCGCACCGTTCGAGCTACGCCTGCCCAAGGCTGGAGGCGGCCATGCGCGTCTGCAGTTCACTTTGGCTCCGATTCTGGATTCCGAAGGGGGAGTGGCCGGCGTCATCGCGATCGGCCAAGACCGAACCGAAGTCCGCGAGCTCGAGGGGCAGGTCATCCACGCCGAGAGGCTCGCCACGCTAGGCCAGCTGGCTGCCGGCATCGTGCACGAGATCAACAATCCGCTGACGAGTATCTCGGTCTACGGTGAGTACCTGCTGAGCAAACTCAAGCGGACCGGAGCCGAGCACGCCGACCTCAAACGAGTGGAACGCATTCTGCGAAGCTCGGACCGCATCATGTCGTTCACGCGGAATCTTCTCACGTATGCACGCCCCTCGAAGGAAGAACCTCAGCCGGTCGTTCTCAACGACGTGGTTCGAGAGGCGGTGGGGTTCTGCGAACACATCATCCGGGAAGCGGGTGTCGCGATAGAGCTGAGCTGCGCTGAGAACCTCCCCAAGGTAAACGCCGTGTCAGAGCAACTTCATCAGGTCTTCGTCAATCTCATCACCAACGCATGCAACGCCGTTCCCGAAGAAGGTGGGCGCGCACACGTGACCACCCGCTTGCACGGCCACGACCGCGTGCACATCGAGATCCAAGACAACGGCGTGGGGATTCGAGCGGCCGAGCTCGACCGGATCTTCGAGCCGTTTTTCTCGACACGGCGCAAGGGCACCGGAACAGGCCTCGGCCTTTCGATCGTCAAGAACATCGTCGAAAAGCATGGGGGAACCATCGAGATCGACAGCGAGGTTGGTCGCGGCACGACCGTCCTGGTCACGCTGCCCTGCCTCGACGATTAATCGGCTGCACTTGCGCGGCTTTTGCCTTGCGCGCGCCGACTCGCGCACAAGGATGGAATCAACACGATGCCCGACCGGTTAGGGGGGGCAGGGAGGTATCTTCATGATCCGCACGACGTTTCGACAGCCCGGGTTCATCGCACTCGGGGCCGCCATGGCCCTGACCATGCTCGGCTCGGCATCGGCATCGCCCAGACAGGGCGCCGTCGACGAGGACGCCCTATCGAGGGCACTCGCTTTCGAAACCGCGCTGACACATGTGGCTGAATCGGTGTCGCCGTCGGTCGTGAGTATCCAGGTCGAAGTGACCAAGCCCCAGAATCAGGGCTTGCCGTTCTTCTTCGGAGGGCAAGGTCGCGGGGGCATCGTCCGCGGAGGCGGCTCGGGGGTCATTTTGCGTTCGGACGGATACATCCTGACGAACAACCATGTCGTCCACCAGGCAAGCCGCATCGACGTGCGACTGAAGAACGGGAAGAGTTTTTCCGCCGAGCTGGTCGGGGCGGATCCGGCGACGGACCTCGCCATGCTCAAGATCGATGCGAAGAACCTGCAGCAAGCGGAGTTTGCGTCTTCGGAACAGGCCCGGGTCGGTCAGTTCGTCATGGCCATCGGGTCGCCGTTTGGGCTCGACTATACGGTGACGACCGGAGTTCTCAGCGCCAAGGGTCGCGGAGCCATCGGTGCCAACGAAATCGAGGACTACCTGCAAACGGACGCCAGCATCAACCCAGGCAATTCGGGAGGCCCGCTCGTCAACCTTCACGGCCGGGTGCTTGGAATCAACACGATGATCATCGGTCGCGGAACCGGCATCGGCTTTGCGATCCCTTCCGAAATCGCCCAGCGCGTAGCGCGACAACTCATCGACAACGGAACGGTTAGACGCGCCTGGCTCGGTGTCTCCTTCCAGGAAATTACCCCAGAATTGGCTGCGCATTTCGGCGGCAGCTTCGACGGGGGGGCCTTGATCAACGGCGTGGTGCCCGAAGGTCCGGCTGACAAAGCGGGCCTGCAAGCGGGCGACGTGATCACCGCGATCAACGGTGAGAGGATCCAGGAAGGGCACGACCTTCTACGCACGGTGCTACGGCACGGCGTGGGTGAACGTCTCGAATTGGACGTGCGCCGCGGCGACCAGGGCAAGAAGATTACGCTCGTGACTGGCGAGAGGCCAAACGAGGACGGCGCTCGGTCCCACGAGCGAAGCGTCGAAGACTACAGCATGCTGGGACTGGCGCTCGAAGACCTAACTCCGCAGCTCCGAAAGCGTTTCCACTACGAAGGGGACGGTCGGGTGTTCGTTCGGGGCGTGGCACCGGGCTCCGACGCGGATCGTGCAGGCCTCCGTGCAGGCGATATCATTCTGCAGGCAGACAGGCAGACAGTGCGCTCGATCGGCGACATTCGCGCGGCACTCGAGGATGGAAAGGCGCTGCTCTATATCGAACGCGAGTCACGGCGCTTCTTCCAACCGATCACACAGTCCAAGTAGGGCGTGCTTGCCAAGGAGCGCTATCGAGCGATCGTGATCTCGACCGAGGGGCCCCGTGCCTCGACCCGATAGGCCGGCTGACGCCCTGCGACGAAGCGCAGCGTCAGCTCCGAAAAGTCTCCGCGGTTGAGAATGCTGGCGTGCTCCACATCGGGATGCGCCGTGGCGATTGGGCCCGCCTGAGACAGCGATAGGCTCCCCGGAATGGTGACCGAAAACCCGTCCGCCTCGATGATCCCATTCATCTCGGCGACGGGATTGCTCATCCGCAGAACATATTTCTCCCCGCCAACAACCGAATCAGCCCCAAACGCAGTCCCGTGAATCATCTCAGGAGGCAAAGGAGCCCCCTGCACCTGATACCCCGCAATCGCAGCCACGCTCCCTTGCCCAGCCTCTGCCGCTGCCTCTGTCCCTGCCTCTGTCTCTGCCGCTGTCTCTGCCGCTGTCTCTGCCGCTGTCTCTGCCTCTGTCCCTGCCTCTGTCCCGGCTCCCGCAGCCGCCCACAAGTAGATCCCCCAGCCCGCTGCCACGATCCCGCATGCCATCGCTGCAACCAGCAAGTAGCGGCGACTGTCGCGGCGCGTGTTCTTGAGATGCGCGCGTGCTGCTTCGCTCCGCGGAACCTGCTTGCGACGAGGTTTCTCGTCGAGCTGTAAACGCAGCGCGCTGATGAAGCGCGCGATGAGAGCGATGAACTCGCGCACGTTCGCCGTGATCCGCGGCAGCAGGCCGTCGGTCACCGCGGCCCGGGCGCCGCCCACGGTGCTGGCCAGCTGATCACTCGCCAACTTCGCATACGCGCGCAGCCGCTCCGACGCCGTCTCGCTTGCCGACGTCTCGGCCTCGGAATCGTAACGGACGATCCGCGGGGTATCCTGCATGCGGTCCTCTGTGCTGCGGCGACTTGCCTGAACGGCCGAGGGCGTCTGTTCGGGGAGTGTGTCCCGATCAGCCGTCTCGCCGGCCACAGCCTCCGGGGCCCCCTCGATTTCGTAGCCGATGCTCAGCACCAACTTCGGGATCGCTTCATCCATCTTCAGCTCGACCGCTTCGAGGTGCCCGCGACGACTCGTACTTTCGTTGATCACCGTGCTCCCGATCGCCAGGAACGGCAGGGGCTGCTCGACCGAAAGCGCTGTATCGCTCTCGGATTGCACCTCGGCCACGATGGAAGCGCCCACGCCGTCCAGCAGCAGCCGAACGGTTGGCGCCTTGGCGGTGGTGCGACCCCAGCATTGAATCAGCGCCTCGATGCGGGTCTGATCGCCCTCCGACAGATGCGTGAAGCGAATACCAAACTCGCCGACGTGTGGACCGCTCTGGTGCGCCCACACCACCCGGCCGATCATCTCGATCGCCTCGCCGCCGTTCGGGTTGTCCAACTGGCAGCGAAGCGTGGCCCCAACCTCGGGCAATACCGATGCGCGCATGGAAAGCCCACCGGCACCTACATTGAGGCCGTCTGCTTCGAACTGTTGGTGGAAGCCCTCAGGGTGGAGCTTGATCAAAACCTCGTCGAGCGGCACACGCTGAGGCCGAGGTGCTTGATAGTGACCCGCGGATGTGTTCATCGAAATTCTCTCCTACGCGACCTGTTAGTCGTCCCCATCACGACTGGTCCCAAAACTGCGCCGAGCCGTCCACTTTTCTGCAACCCGCTTCCTTGACCACCACGCAACGGGACCGCAGTCTTGGCGGTCACGATGGGCGTGCGAATCACGGTGCAGTCGCTTTGGACGGAAGCTACCCCTTCGCCTTTCATCTACGAGTTTGCGCAGTCACGAATCGTGATCGGGCGCTCCCGGAGCGCAGACGTTCAGCTTCCCCACACCGCGGTGAGCGGGTCGCATGCCAGCATCCGCGAACAGGACGCGGGATACGTCCTCGTGGACGAGGGCTCGACCAATGGCACGCGCGTCAACGACATCCGTGTCGCTGTCGGACGCCCCAAGGTACTGCGCAACCGCGACGTGGTGGACCTCGGCGGTTATCGGCTCACCATCGACGTGGGCGTTCCGGTTGCCCAAACGATGTCGGCGCGGCTCACCACTGATTTCGCGCGCCGGATCCTCGCCGAGCAGCTGGCGGGCCAGGGGGATCGCGATCTCGACGATGAGTTGAGCGCCATCCAGAAACGCCCGGACGAACGAGTGGATTTGCTTCCCATACTCGCGGAGCCGGTGAGCGAGCCGCCCCCCACTAGGGAATCGCGGCCGTCTAGGCCTCGGCAGTCGAGACCGGGCACCGACCCCCCAGCCCAGCCCATCAAACTCCGCCGCAGCGAGCTAGCAGTCTACGCCCTCGCTGCGGTCGTAGTCGCGAGTAGCATAGTCGCCATGTCCCTACTCGGATCGCCCTAGAGTGTGGAGATTTTCGCTACTTACGTCGCCCTAGAGTGCGGAGATTTTCGCTTGTGGTCGAGCGCCCCCGCAGAGAGCGACTGAGAGGTACATTCGTACCTCGCAGGGAGCGAACGAGGAGGAAAGCCGACCACAAGTGAAAAGATCCGTACTCTAGGTGTTGCGGAGGTAGAGGAGGCGTAGGCCCTCCAATGTGAGGAACTCGTCTACCTCGTCGATCGTCTCGCTGTCTGGCTCGATGAGGGCTGCGAGACCGCCGGTCGCGATGACCGTGAGCTGGGTGTCCATCTCGGAGGTCAGACGCCGCACGAGGCCATCGACCAAAGCGACATAGCCGAAGACGATCCCCGCCTGCATCGAGTGAACGGTATTGCGCCCGATGGCACGCGGCGGGCGGGCGATCTCACTGCGGGGCAATTTGGCGGCTCGGGAGAACAACGCGTTCGCGCTGATCTGCATCCCAGGCGCAATCGCGCCTCCGAGGTACTCGCCCTTGTCCGAGATACAGTCGAAGGTCGTCGCCGTTCCGAAATCAACGACGATTGCGGCGCCGCCGACCCGCTCGAACGCGGCGACGGCATTCACGATGCGGTCGGCACCTACCTCGCGGGGATTTTCATACAGCACCGGCATGCCGGTCTTGATGCCGGGGCCCACGATCATGATCTCGTGATCGAAGGCGCGGTCGACGGCATCGATCACGGTGTCGTTGAACGACGGGACAACGGAAGCGAGGATGCTCGCGCGCACGTCCGATCGCTTGACCCCGGCGAGCTCCAACAGATTGAGCAGCAGGACATGGTGCTCGTCACTCGTTCGGCCCTGAGCCGTCTGGATTCGGAAATCGTGGACTAGGCGTTCTCCGTCGTACAGGCCGAGCACCGTGTGGGTATTGCCGACGTCGACGACGAGGAGCATCTACCGGGGCCGCAACGACAGGGTCAGCTCGAGGAGATCACCGAATGTTTTGGCCCGTGGCAACTCGGGCGGATCCGTCGCGTACACGACAGGCTGTCCGGTGGGCGCAACGCTCTGCGGGCGAATCGACTCGGGGCGTCGCGACTGCGATGCCACGGCCGGCGCCCCTGACGAGACACGCGCGCGGGGTCCGACCGAAAGCGGGCGCTCTACGCGAGGTGGCTGAGACGAGTAGCGCGTCGGACTCTCCAGCGCCGGAGAGGTAGGTGGCTCAGGCAGCGGAGACACCGGCAGTTGCGGCGGAAAAGAGCTCGGAACCGGCGCGGGGCGCGAGGGTTGAACCTGAGCAGCAGCGGTCGTGCCCGAACCGGTTCGGATGCGATCGAGGGCGTCTGCCGCCCGCGTGGCACGTTCGTCGGGGCGTTTGGCCCGAACCTTGTCGAGCAGAGACCGAAGCCTGTCTTCGCGGTCGCTCATGATGCCCTCTTCGCCTCGAGCATGCCTACTATCGCAGGCAAGTCTGCTCCGTCTTTGAACCAACCCCAAACGGTCTCCGCAACTTCGAAGTCGACCATGATGAACTTAGAATCACCGGTCGGGACGCATGAGACCTGGCGTTGGGAAACCTCGGAGAACATGCCGCCGAGCAGCGCTGCCGCGCCAAGCTCGTCGTCGTCGAGCTCCGGTTTATCACGCAACGCAATCACCAGTGCGGGGCCCCAGCGCTCGAAGGCGAGCCGTCCCCATCCGAAAAGCGCGGTCACTGCCGAAGCGTGACCGAGGATCGCCTCCGGCGAGAGTACCGACGCGGGGCGGTCCAAGCCGCCGAGCACTTGCTCGCCAAGCAGCTCGCCCAACCGCCGAAGTGGAGTGAGATCGCCGTCGCGCGCAGCGGCCGCGACCAAAGAGGAGAGCACATCTTCACTCAGGATGACCACGCGCTCCCCCGTGCGGGCGCGAACCATTCCATCGGTCAGATTGAACTCGTAAAAGCCGCTAGGATCGAAACGGCCGTCGTGCATGCGTCCCCCTTCAGATGGGATGTAGAAGGTATAGGCCGATCGTGTCAAATGCTCTGGGTGAAATCAAACCTCGTCTGCATCGCTCTCGCGATCGCCCTGCAGACGCAAAACGCGCAAGCGCAGGGCGATCCGCTCGGGGCGGACGAGATGGCGAAGGCGATCGTTTCCATGAGCTTGCCTGTATGGAAGGGGGCTAGGACCGCCGCCCCCAACCGGGTACAGCGCCCTCGCGCCGCGTCTCTGGTGCTCCGTTCGCCACACGCGCTGCTGGCCGTTCACGCCGACCCAAACGTCGATGAGCAGACCATGCGGCTGGCCATGATCGCGCTCGAGCATGCGCGGGCGCGGCTCGACACAATGGGTTGGCCCTCGCCAATCTCCGATGGCGACCTGGGCGGCGGACCCGAGGTCGATCTGTATCTCACGGCCTCCCTCCCCCCCAACGCCTACTCGGACGGCATGGTATCGTGGACTTACCTCGACCGGGCTTCGACGTTCGCGGTGATGAGCCCAGCCACGCCGACCACCATGCTCGACGCGTGCGTGACCGCCGCCTACGCGGACGCCTTACTGCTGAGCCTGGACCCTGCAGAGGCAAGGACGTGGCGGCGCGCGACCATCGCCTGGTTGACGTGGGAGCTGACCGGTGAATTCGGATGCGATGAAGCCGTGACCCGCCAGCAGGCGGAGCCGTTTCGGTCCTGGGTCACCGGCGCCGCCGGCGATGGCGCGGGCGGCGCGCTTTGGCTCGCGTTTCTATCGGCGCGGCACGACGCGGCGCCCGGTCAGTTCGTGCGCGACGTTTGGGGGCTCGCAAGCCAGCGCACCTGGGAGGGGACGGGACTCCGCGCGGATCCGGATCTTTGGTCCGCCACGGAATCGGCAGTCGAAAAAAGCGGAGATCGCCTCCTCGACAATGTCGAAGAGATCGCCGTCCTCCGATGGTTCGTCGGGCGTGGAGAGTCGAGGAATGCGCCTATCGCTGCACTCGATGGCGATGCGCGGGTCCCGGTTTCGCGGCAGATGACGCGCCTTCCTAGCCGGGTGATCGCGAGTCGCCCGCTCGAATCGTTCGGCAGCGCGTACGTCGTGATGAATGCGGACGTCTGGGACGACAGCCCACGTCTCCGTGCGTGGCTACAAGGCGAGTACGGCGTTCGCTGGTCCTTCGTGGCGGTGCAGCTCGATGACCATGGCCACGAGATTCGCCGTATCGCATCTCCGCACACGGGCCCGACGCCCAGAGCCTACCTGCCCATCGAGATCGACGACGCTACGCGCCAACTACTGTTCGTGGTCACCAACCTCTCGGCCACCCTCCCCGACGCCGACGACGCGGACGTGAACGAACGCTCCCTCGCGCTCATCCTCGACCACGGCGATGACCAGCTGCGTAGCCTACGACAGAGACGACAACACGAACGGAGCA
>QMMB01000136.1 GCA_003647035.1 Deltaproteobacteria bacterium
AGCAAGATCTCCTTGTGCTGGCTCATCGCCTCTTCGAGCGCGTTGATCGATTTCTCGCGGCCTACGAAGAGCGGCACCACCATGTGCGGGAACACGATGATGTCCCGCAGGGGAAGCAGAGGAGAACTTTCGCTGCCGGGCGTGCCGTCGCCGGCGCCTTGCTCGTCGCTGTCATTGCGGTGAAAGAACATCAGTCTACTCAGACCCGTACCAGGCGGGAGCGTGTGGCGCAGGCCGCACTAGGCGAGTTCCGCCTTTTCCTCTTCCTTTTCGTAGACGATGAGCGGATTCTCGCCCGACACGATGACTTCCTCGCTGACGGCGACCTCCCGGATCTCTGACTGGGAAGGCACCTCGTACATGATGTCGAGCATCGACTTTTCCATGATGGCACGGAGGCCTCGAGCGCCGGCGTTGCGCTTCAGCGCCTCGTGCGCGACTGCACGCAGCGCACCCTGAGAGAACTTGAGCTTCACACCATCCATCTCGAAAAGCTTTTGGTACTGCTTGACCAGCGCGTTCTTTGGCTTGGTCAGGATGTCGACGAGAGCCTCTTCATTGAGCTCGTGCAACGTCGCAATGACCGGCAAACGGCCGATGAACTCGGGAATCAGGCCAGCGCGAAGCAAGTCCTCGGGCTCGATGCGCTCGAGGAGCTCGCCGATCTTCTTATCCTTACGGGACGGAATGTCTGCGCCGAAGCCGAGCGTCCGTTCGCCGATGCGCCGCTCGATGACCTCGTCGAGGCCGACGAACGCGCCTCCACAGATGAACAGGATGTTCCCCGTGTCGATCTGCAGGAAGTCTTGCTGCGGGTGCTTGCGGCCACCCTTGGGCGGCACGTTGGCAATCGTGCCCTCGATGATTTTCAACAGAGCCTGCTGCACGCCTTCGCCGCTGACGTCACGCGTGATGGACGGGTTGTCGCCTTTGCGCGCAACCTTGTCGATTTCGTCGATGTAAACGATGCCGCGCTGCGCCCGCTCGACGTCGTGGTCGGCGTTTTGCAGAAGCTGGACGATGATGTTCTCGACGTCCTCGCCGACATAACCAGCCTCGGTCAGCGTCGTAGCGTCCGCGATGGCGAAGGGCACGTTGAGGATGCGCGCAAGCGTCTGGGCCAGTAGTGTCTTGCCGGAGCCGGTGGGGCCGAGCAGAAGGATGTTCGACTTCTGCAACTCGACGTCGTCGGCGCTGACCTTCGAGTCGATGCGCTTGTAATGGTTGTGAACCGCGACGGAGAGGACCTTCTTCGCGCGCTCCTGCCCGATGACGTACTCATCGAGGATGTTTTTGATCTCTGCGGGCTTCGGCAGCGGGGCCGACGTCGTGAGGGACTCCTCGCGCTCGACCTCCTCCGCGATGATGTCGTTACACAGCCCGATGCACTCGTCGCAGATGTAGACCGTCGGTCCGGCGATGAGCTTTTTTACTTCCTTCTGTGACTTTCCACAGAAAGAGCATTGAAGGTTGCCGTGTCCGTCGTCTCGCCTGCGATCCACCATATACCCGCTTCGGAGAGTCTAGCGTCCAGCCCCGTACTCGGCAAGGACTCGGGCCCCGGATGCCCGGCGGTTTTTAGCGTCCTAGATATCGCGCTTCGGTGCGATGACATCGTCGATCAGCCCGTACTCTTTAGCCTGTTCGGCGGAGAGATAGCGATCGCGCTCGGTGTCATCCTTAATACGCTCGGTGGTCTGACCTGTATGCTTGGACAGGATCGTGTTCATTTGTTCACGAAGTTTCAGAATCTCTCGTGCGTGGATTTCGATGTCGGTTGCCTGCCCGCGAATGCCACCGAGCGGTTGGTGAATCATGATGCGGCTATTGGGCAAACACTTGCGCAAACCAGCCGTGCCAGAAGCGAGAATCCACGCCGCCATCGATGCTGCTTGACCCAAGCACACGGTCGACACGGGTGATCGAACGTACTGCATCGTGTCGTAAATCGCGAGCCCTGCTGTAATCGAGCCGCCGGGGCTGTTGATGTACAGCGTGATCTCTTTGTCGGGGTCGTCGCTCTCCAAGAAAAGCATCTGCGCGATAATCGCGTTGGCCACGTCGTCGCTGATCTCGGTGCCGAGGAAAATGATACGATCCTTCAGCAGCCGGCTGAAGATGTCCCACTGCCGTTCGCCGCGATGCGTCGTCTCGACGACCCAAGGCATGTACATCGACGCGGTGGTTTTCTCGCTCATCACTCTTCCCCTTCGTCTGCTTCGTTTGGGGCCGCTTTGTCGTCTTTCGATTCGGGTTCCGGCCGCTCCCCCTCGTTGATTTTGGCACGCTCGGTGAGGAGCGCCATGACCTTCTCTTCGAGGAGTTGGGATTCGAGGCCCTCGCGCTGCGCCTCTTGGTAGTCGGCGCGCACTTTGGCGACGTGCTTGCCGGTCTGGTCGGCGATCTCCTGGAACTTGGCGTCGAGGTCGGCCTCGCCGATGTCGATACCTTCCTGACGGGCCAGCGATCCGAGGAGGATGCCCGCCTGCACGCGCCTCTGTGCACGTTCCTCGATACCGGCGAAGAAGTCAGCGCCGGGCGCCCCCTGTTGGCCCGCCATCTGCATGAACTGAGCCATCTCGTACATCATCATCTGTTGTTGTTGCTGGACCATCGACGGCGGAACCGGGATGTCGTTGGCCTGAATCAAGCTCTCGATGAGCTGGTCTTTCAACTCGGCTTCGCCTCGCTGCTTGGCCGACGCCTCCAGGCCTTCGCGAATCTTGAGCCGCAGCTCGAGAAGCGTCTCGTAGTCGCCACAGTCTTTGGCGAACTCGTCGTCGAGCTCGGGCAACAGCTTCTCGTGAAGCTCCTTGGCCTGAATGGTGAATTGCGCCGTCTTGCCCTGAAGGTCGGCGTTGGAGTGGTCTTCTTCGAACTCCATGTCGACCGTCTTCTCGTCGCCGGGCTGCATGCCGAGCAGTCCCTCTTTGAGGGCAGGTAGCAGGTGCTCGTCGGCGATTTCGACCTGGCGACCTTCGGCTCCGAGGTCGTCCTTGACCTCGCCGTCAACCGTCACGGTGTAGTCGATGGTGAGCAGGTCACCCTCCTGCGCGGGACGCATCGGGTCGGGGACCTGGATCTCGCCATGCTGCTGGCGCAGCTGTTCGATTTCTCGGTCGACGTCCTCGTTGGGGATGTCGACCGACTTCTGCCACACCTCGAGCCCGTCGGTCACGACCTTGTCGATTTTCGGGCGCACCTCTACTTTGGCCTTGAAGGTGAGCGGCTTGCCCTGCTCGAGCGCGGGGGCCTCTTCCATCTCGGGCTGCGAGACGATGTGAAGTTCGTGCTCTTGTACCGCCTGCATGAGCCCTTGCTCGACCAGGTTGCCGGTAACCTGAGCCGCGGCCTGGCGGCCATAGACCTGCTTCAGCACGTTCCTTGGAACCTTGCCTGGACGGAAGCCACGAACACGGGCGGTCTTGCCGATCTCTTTATAGGTGTCGTTGAGGTCCTTGTGGATGCGGTCCCACGGTACTTCGACCGTGACCTCCATGAGCACCGGGCTGATCTCGCGAATTTCAGATTGCATTGGATTTTAGGCCGTTTGCCAGGCGCGGTTCGTACAGCCGGGGCGCAGAGCCGTCAAGGTGCAGCCTTGGGGACGGCTTTCTCGCGGTGCAGCTCGACCAACTCGATGCCCAAAGCCTGCGAAACCTCGAAGATCCGCTCGTCCCGGTAGAACTCCTCGAAGACGATTCGCTTGATGCCGACGTTGCAGATCGCCTTGAAGCAGTTCCAGCACGGCGACGCGGTGACGTAGATCGATGCGCCGTCGATTCTGGAGCCGTTCTTGGCGGCCTGGATGATCGCGTTGACCTCGGCGTGGATCGTTCGCACGCAGTGGCCATCCTCCATCATGTGGCCGGCCTCGTCGCAGTGGGGTAGCCCTCGGACCGAGCCGTTGTACCCAGTGGAGAGGATCGTCTTGTCGCGCACGATCACCGAGCCGACGCTTTTGCGGGGGCAGGTCGATCGCGTGGCCACCACTAGGGCGATGTCCATGAAGTATTCGTCCCACGAAGCGCGTGTCATCCGCAATTCCTAGCTTGGGGCGCCCTCGGCGACAAGCTCAATAGACCAGATTGCGGCGAACATCGGGAGGCGCCGGCTCCGCCTTGATGTAGCGCGCGAACGACGTGAAATCACCCCGCACCGAGCGGTGCAACTTGGCCGGCAGACCTCTCACGATGAGGACCGAGCGGCCTTTGCGTTCGACACGTGCCTTGGAGTTCTTCGGTGACACCGATCGGGCGGCGCGATAGGCCTGCACCGCCTCGGCGTCGTCGTCCCATGTCGTCCACCAGATGACGGCGACCTCACTTCTGCGGGAGTAGACCGCCAGCCGGTCTCCTGCCCATCCGGCCGCCGCCTCGTCATCTGTCCCCGACGGGCGCCCCTGGCCGAGGTATACCGCGAGTTCCAGCTCGCCGAGGGTATCTCCCTCGACGCGTTTGAACCCTGCCGCGAGGACCGCTCCATTGTCGGGAATCTCGATCTGCTCGCCGGGCTCCCGAGCGAAATACTTCTCGGGGTGCAGGACCTGCTCGGTCGTTGCCGGGGGTCTGCGGTGCGCGTTGTTGACCGCCGGCCATCCGCCTCGTCCTTGCAGGGCCGCCACGAACTGCAGCCCGCGCAGGCCGGGCGCCACCAACGTGACCCTCAGAATCGCGGGCGCAGCGTCGAGCTTCTCTCCGCGCACGAGTGCATTGAGATCGACGTAATCGCCCATCTGTTGAATCCCGTCCGTCGCAGCGGACAACGGAATGCCCTGCTGTCGTAGCGCGTGTGCAAGCATCGCAAGCGTGGCGTCGCCTTCGACGACCGCACGGAATGCGTTGTCTTCATCAGCGGTGCGCTCCTTCTGGTACGACTCCCCGAGACCGAGCCGTTGATCTTGCAGGGCGTGTACCAGTTCGTGTACCAGCACCAGCCGCGCCTCTTGCGTTTGCTCGGGCCCGAACGCGCCGGCCAGCCCGGCCATCACGTCCTCGCGGATGACCAGTCGTCCCGTGTCGGGGTCGTAGTACCCGATGACCTGCTCGCCGAGGACGCCTGCAAACAGACTGTGCAGATCTGCGTCGACGTCCAAGAGGCCAAGCGCTCCGTAGACGAGTCTCGCTCGCTCGATCTCCGCATCTTCGATCTGTGATCGCAAACTGTTTGCGATCGCATCGCCGTCTTCAATCTCGATCGTAACCGGACGCCGCAATTTCAGTTGCCGGACCGACGCCGCCGCCCGAACGAGGTCGTCGATGGCCGCCCGTTCTTTCGCTGTCGCCGGGCCGGCGACGCCGGTAGCTGGCGACGCCGCCCGTCCGGGCCGGGAGCCGCTCGACGGGGTGGTTTCGATGGAGGTGGCCGGGGGGCTCGTCTCCGGTTTGGCGTGGCGGTGGCAACTGCTCAAAACGAGAGCAGCCGCCAGCCAGGCGACCCGTCGGCTCATGGTTCCCCGTTCACGTCCGCCACAATCAGCGGTCGCTTTCGGTGATTGTGTACCAAGAACCGCCGCGCGGCCTCAATTGCCGCTTCCTTGGCGGCGTCGTCGCTCGTGAAGTGGCGGCCCTTCAATCGATCGTGCACGTGTTCGGCAAGCTTGCGTTCGATGCGGGCGCGGTTTGCGGCACCGAAGACCCCGCGAGACACAACTCGGGGCAGGTTCCGGAGCCGCCCGTATCGGAGCGAGAGCAGGACGGTGGCCAATCCATCCGAGCCCATCGCCCGCCGTTCCTTCATGACTTCGTCGGTGAGTGGTTGCATGCCTTCGATGTAGACGCGCCCCACGGGAACGGTATCGACGATGCGCAACGCATCTCGAGTGAGCTCGAGCACGCTGCCGTTCTCGACCAGTTGTGTTTGCCTGATTCCTTCCTCGACGGCGAGCTCGAGATGCCGGCGCTGATGATGGTGTGTGCCGTGCACCGGAACGAACGCGTCCGGTCGCAGGATCTGAATCATCGTGCGCTGCTCTTCGCGGCTTCCGTGCCCGCTGGCGTGGACCTCCGGATGTGCGTCGCGCGTGATGACTTCCAGACCGCGAAGCTCGAATCGATTGATTACGTCCAGCACGCCGAGCTCGTTTCCCGGAATGATGCGCGACGAGAAGATCACGGTGTCTCCCGCTTCGACCTGCAAGCGCGAGTGCTCGTCGCGCGCTAACCGCGTGAGGCCCGAAGCTCGCTCGCCCTGGGTACCGGCCGCGAGGAGCAAGACTTTATTCCGGGGCAACGCGCTGACCTCTTCGGGCGGGATCAAAAGACTATCGATCGGCGGGATCAGTCCGAGGGCTCGGGCAGTTTCGGTGTGCTTGTTGACCGACATGCCGAGCAGGCAGACTTTGCGCCCTTGCCCCCGGGCGATTCGCAACGCCGCCCTCAACCGAAATGCGTTGGAGGAAAAGGTCGCGACGACGACTCGATTCGGGGACCGGGCGATCCACTCCTCGAGCGCAGCCTCGGCGTCGCGCTCGATTCGCGAGTGCCCCTCCACCTCGGCGCCCGTCGAGTCACTGAGCAGGAGGCGCACCCCTTGGCTCCCGACCTCTTCCAAGCGAGCTCGATCGAAGCGCTGCCCCTCGCAGGGGTTCGACTCGATTTTGAAGTCGCCGGTGTGCACGACCGTGCCGACCGGCGTATCCAGGATGAGTCCCGTGGCGTCTGCAATCGAGTGGTGGACCGCAAAGCGCTCGACCGAGATGGACCCGATCTGCTCTCGGCTTCCCGCGGGGCTCACCCGGAGGTCCACCCCTTTGAGCCGGTGCTCCGCCAGGCGATCCTCGATGAGGGCTGCAGCATAGGGCGGGGCGTAGACCGGGACCCTGACCTCTTTGAGGAGGTAGGGAAGGGCGCCGATGTGATCCTCGTGTCCGTGGGTGATCACGATCGCCCGCAGGTTCTCCTTCTGTGCCTGAAGCCAGCTGAAGTCGGGGTGAACCAGCTCGGCACCGTGCTCATCGGTGAAAGCGATGCCGCAGTCGATGGCGATCGTCGTGTCGCCGCAGACCATGGCAGCACAGTTCATGCCGACCTCGTTGAGCCCGCCCAGGGGGATGAAGTGTAGACTATCCGTCACAGAACTCTTGGCACCCGGGCTAAAGGTCGGGGGGACTTTGGTCAAGCCAGCGATTGCCCCGTTGACCCGTGTGATCCCGGCGTGCTACGCCCCGGACCGCACGAATTCAATGCGCCGTTTCTTAGCGATTATTTGGGTAGTTTCCCTTGGGGCAACATCGGCTGCGGCGCAGGATGATGCGACGACCGCCGGGGCGCGCCGCAGTGCCGCCACCGCCGAGGAAGAGGCGATCGGTGAGGGCGAAGCGCGCTCTCCCGAGCCGACCCGGGAGGAAGACCTTCCGCCGCAGTTGCGGGCGCCAGCCATGCCGGGCCTCCAGTCCCCGACCGCACCCGTCAGTGGCGACAGCCCCGACGAGGACTTCGACCAAGAGTTCGACCAGGGGTTCGACGACGAGGATTTCGAGGACGAGGACGGGATGGCGGCGGATGACGCGGCTCTGCTCGGACGGGCGGAGCCCCCGGCTTCGGACCCGACGCTGGCGTCGTGGACCAACCCTCGCCCGGTGTTCTCACTCAACGGCTACTTCCGTGTGCGGGGCAACTACCTCGACAACCTTTCGCTGAGGCGGATTCCACTCGACCGATTGAACCAAGACCCATTTGCGCGATGGATTCCCGTCGACAACGCGCCCAGCTCTGGCCTCAACGGCGTGCTCCCGCAGGGTGGATGCAAGGGCGACGCCGCGTCTCCTGCGGGGCAGGACCAACGGTGCGACGGAAGCGCGACGTTACGTTTCGCGAACACCCGGCTTCGATTGCAGCCCACGCTTTCGCTGAGCGACAACATTCGGGTGCACATGATGCTGGACGTGTTCGACAACCTCGTGTTGGGTTCTACGCCCGAGGTCAAGTCCGTCAATCAGTTCGGTCAGATTCCCGGTCGCGCTCCTGGAGTCCCGGTCGACAGTTTGACCCTCACGTCGCCGCCGCCGGAGTCGTTCCGCAACACGGTGGGGGACGCCATCTATTTTCGGAGAGTCTGGGGCGAGGTGACCAACAGCACGATCGGTCAGCTTCGCTTTGGGCGCATGGGGCACCAATGGGGCCTC
>QMMB01000137.1 GCA_003647035.1 Deltaproteobacteria bacterium
CCCCCACGCTCTCGAGCTCTTCAGCCGTAAAAGGCCGCCTTGTTTTCGACTCCTCGCCCCGCGCCGCCGGTGCCCGATATACGTCGATCCGCAAACGCCGATGCGTCAGCACGTGCTCGACGTCGGCAACAGGGTCGGAACCAAGCCGCCCTCTCAGGCCAGCATCACTGAGGAGCATTCGCGGACTTCCCTCGGCCATCGGGACGCCCCACAACCCTCCGAACAGAGATTGTTCTCCCTTGACGAGCCACACTTTGCGGTCGGCACTTCGGCCTCGGGTCGCCACAACGGCTGTCAGGTTCACTTCTTTGGATGCCTTGCGCGCACGGGGAACCGGAAGCGTCTCGGTCTCTGCGTGCGCGAAGGCCTGGCACCCTTCGACAACGGGGCACGACTCGCATCGTGGTTTCTTGGGCGTGCACACCGTGGCGCCAAGCTCCATTAGTGCCTGGTTGAGGTCGCCGGGGCGCTCGCCTGGAACCAGGCGTGCTGCTTCTTCCCACAGCCTCTTGGTCGTGGCAGCGGTGCCAATCGGCGTCTTGATGCGAAGCAGACGCGCGAGCACCCGTGCCACGTTGCCGTCTACGATGGGCTCTTCCTTGTCGAAGGCAATGCTGCCGATGGCACCTGCCGTGTAGCGCCCGACGCCCGGTAGCGCGCGTCGTGCATCGGCATCTTCAGGAACCTCGCCTCCGTACTCCGCGACGACTTCACGCACCCCTGCGTGCAAGAGACGCGCGCGCCGGTAGTAGCCTAGACCGCTCCAATGAGAGAGCACTGCGTCTTCGTCGGCTTGGGCCAGGGCGTGCGTCGTCGGAAAGCTCTTCAAGAAGCGCTCATAGTAGGGGATGACAGTCTCGACGCGCGTCTGCTGGAGCATCACCTCGGAAACCCAGACCGCATACGGATCGCGCGTTTGACGCCAGGGGAGGTCTCGACCTGCCTTGGCGTACCAACTGAGCAGCTTCTGCCGGATTGCGGTCATCAAAGGTCCTCGTAGACCAATCGCTCCGGATTCTCCAGTGTTTCGATGACGTCGTAGGCAAACGCGGCACCGACGTGCCCGTCGACGATGCGGTGGTCGAGCGAAAGCGAAAGCAGCATCACCTTGCCAATTACGATCTCGCCATCCCGAACGACCGGACGTTCTTTGATCCGGTGAACCCCTAGGATCCCCACTTCAGGGTGATTGAGAATGGGCGTTGCAAGCAGGCCGCCCTGCTTCCCAAGCGACGTCACCGTGAAAGTCGAGTTACGCAGATCCTCTGGCGAAAGCGTTCCGTCCTGCGCCGAGCTCGAAAGCCGCTCGATCTCCCTTGCCAGCTCGAAGAGCCGGAGGCGCTCGGCGTGTTGTACGACGGGAACCATCAGTCCAGCGTCCGTCGCCGTGGCGACGCCGATGTTGTAGTACCTCTTGTAGACCAACTCGTTGGTTCGCTCATCGACCGCGCTGTTGAGGATCGGGTGCGTGCGCAGTGCCTCGGTGACCGCCTGGATGATGAACGGCAGAAACGTCAGTCGAACGCCCTGGCGCTCCGCCTCCGGCAACAACTGCTGCCGCAGTTCGACCAGTCGAGACGCATCGCACTCCTCGACAAACGTGAAGTGTGCGGCAGTCATCTTCGCACGATGCATGCGCTCCGCGATCTGGCGCCGCATCCCCACGATCGGCCGCCTCTCCTCGAGCAGCGCGTGCCGCGGGTCCTCGGTCATCTCCTCGCGCAACGACCCACGCACGTCATCACGCGTCACGCGGCCCCCTTCACCAGTCGGCCGAACCCGCCGAATATCCACCCCCATATCTTTGGCAAGCCGCCGGATCGCCGGAGTAGCCAGCGGTTTGACCTCAAACAACCCGGCCCCAGGCACGCGATCCTGAATATCCCCGACGGCACTCGCCGGGGGCCGAGACGATCGCTGTGCGGCGCCCACGTTGGATGACGCATCCGACTCCAGCGTCAGGATCACCTGCCCGACCCGCGCCACCGCCCCAACCTCGAAGCAAACCCGCTCCACACGCGCGTCGAATGGCGCCCCAATCGTCACCGTCGCCTTGTCGGTCATGACCTCCACCATCGGGTCATCCTCACGGACCGTGTCGCCCGCCCCGACGAACCACTCGACGATCTCGCCTTCGGCTACGCCCTCGCCAATGTCGGGCAGCTTGAAATCGAGCCGTGCCATCGGTCAGTACCTCGCGGTTTCTAGCAGTGCCGGAACGATGCGGTGCGCGAGTGGAAGATACTCGTGCTCGTGGGTCAAAGGGAATGGCGTGTCCCAGCCGGTCACGCGGACCGGCGGCGCCTCGAGACGGAGGAACGCGCGTTCGGCAACCAACGCGACGAGCTCGCCGCCAAACCCGCAGGTCCGGGGCGCTTCGTGCACCACGACGATGCGGCCGGTCTTTTCCACGCTCGAGACGATCGTGTCGACGTCGAGAGGCCAGAGGGTTCGTAGGTCGATCACTTCGACGTCCACGCCTCGTTTGGCCACTTCCTCGGCGGCCGTGAACGCTTCATAGAGCATCGCCCCCCAGGCCACGCAGGTGACTTGCTCCCCGGGCCGGACGATCTTCGCCTCCCCGAGCGGAACGGTGTACGGAGCGTCAGGCACGTCCATCTTCACCGCTCGATACACGCGCTTCGGCTCGAAAAAGAGAACCGGATCTTCGTCGCGGATCGCCTCGAGCAAGAGCCCCTTCGCATCGTAGGGATTCGACGGGCAAACGACCTTCAACCCCGGCGTTTGGATGAACAGAGCCTCGGGCGACTGCGAGTGATACTGCCCGCCGCGGATGCCGCCGCCATACGGTGTCCGCACCACCATCGGTACGTGAAACTCGCCAGCGGTGCGATACCGGTACTTCGCCGCTTCGCTCACCAGTTGGTCGAAGCCCGGATAGATGAAGTCCGCGAACTGAATCTCGGTCACCGGTCGAAGTCCGTGAAGCGCCATTCCGATGGCAGTTCCCAGGATTCCGGTTTCCGACAACGGTGTATCGAGGACTCGATCCGCGCCGAACTCCTCTTGAAGACCCTGCGTGACGCGAAAGACGCCGCCAAGCTGCCCGATGTCCTCGCCCATCAGCAAGACGGTTTCGTCCTGTTGCAATGCACCCCGAAGCCCGCTGTTGATCGCCTGGACGAGATTCATCCGAGTCACGACTCGTCCTCCTCATCGCTCGCGCGCGGGCCGCCCAGGCACTGCGCCTGCTGCTCGCGAAGATGCCAAGGCTGCTCCGCGTACACGTCGCCGAACATGTCGCCCAGCTCGGGCGGCGGCTTCTCCTCGGCGCGCCGCACACACTCTTTGACCTCCGCGTCGCAAACCGCGCGCCAGTCGCCATCGAGATCGTCGTTCCACGCGGTGCGTTGCTCGATGTGCTTGCGCAGCCGCAGTAACGGGTCCAACTTCCGCCAGGAATCGGTCTCTTCTTGGCTCCGATATACACGCGGATCGTCCGAGGTCGAGTGACCCCCGAGACGGTAGGTGATCAGCTCGATGAAGGTTGGTCCGCCTTGGTTGGCGGCCCGCTCGGCCCCCTCGCGCACGGCGCGCCACACCGCCAAGACGTCATTCCCATCGATCCGAGCCGCCGGGATGCGATACGCCGCCGCCTTTTCCGCCAGGGTGCGCGTAGCGGTCTGCCGCTGCGTGGGCAGGCTGATCGCATAGCCGTTGTTCCGGCACAAGAACAACACCGGGGCCTCGTACACAGCAGCAAAATTCATCGCTGCGTGGAAGTCGTTCGAGCTCGTCGCGCCGTCACCGAAGAACACCCCAACGCACTCGTCGAGGCCGCGCTTCTTTGCGGCCATCGCAACGCCGACGGCATGCGGGATCTGGGTACCGATCGGGGCGCTCACCGAAAGGTAGCGATGCGCACGACTGAAGGTGTGGTCCGGCATTTGGCGGCCGCGCAACGGGTCGTCTGCGTTTCCGTACATGTGGTCGATGTACTGCTGAAGTGGGTAGCCACGCCAAAGCAGGGCGCCTACCTCTCGATAGCAGGGAACGATCCAATCTCGATCCCGAAGGGCCGCAGCAGCGCCGATGATCGCGGCCTCTTCTCCAAGAGAGCCCACGTGAAACGCGATGCGTCCCTGCCGTTGAATCTTTTCGAGGCGATCGTCGACGACCCGTGTTCGCACCATGGCTTTGTAGAGAGCGACGACCTGGTCGACCGACAAACCCGGATCGAGCGTTGGGTCGAGGCTTCCGTCGTCTCGAATGACGTGCATGCTTCCCTTCAGGTGATCACGGTGAGCTTCTTCTTGCCGTAGCGGTCCATCGAGGGCGCGGCGCCTGCGTTCGCCTCGTCGGCGAGTTCCCCCGTAAGAAAAACCTCTGCCGCGCGGTAGCTCGACCGAACAAGCGGCCCGGACGCGACGAAGCGAAACCCCATGTCGACCCCCGCGTGCTCGTAGTCGGCGAACTCGGCCGGTTCGACGTACCGCTCGACCGCCGCGTGGCGCTTCGTGGGCCGCAGGTACTGGCCGATGGTCAGCACGTCGACATCCGCGTCTCGCAGGAGCTGCATCGCCTCGTGCACTTCATGCCGCTCCTCGCCGAGACCCACCATCAGGGACGACTTGGTGATCGAGGAGCCGAGCTTCTTCGCGGCCACCAACGTGCCCACCGAACGGTCCCACGAACAGCGCGCGTCGCGGATGGGACGCTGCAAGCGCGGCACCACCTCCACGTTGTGTGCAAAGACGTCGGGCCGCCCCTCTTGAACGACGGTGCAAATGTCATCGTGGCTCCCCCGGAAGTCGCCCACTAGGGTTTCGACGCGCAAGTCCGGGCTATGGTGCTTGATGCGACGAACCGTCGTTGCGACCTGACCGGCACCACCGTCATTGAGGTCGTCGCGATCGACCATGGTGAGCACCACGTAGGCGAGGCCCATCTCGGCAAGCGACAGCGCGGTGTTCTCGGGCTCGGTTGAATCGACGACTCCGCCGGGCTTCCCCGTGTTGACCGAGCAAAACCGGCAACCTCGTGTGCAGGTCTCGCCAAGAATCATCACGGTTGCGGTTCCCTGTCCCCAGCACTCGAAGCTGTTTGGGCAGCGGGCCTCCTCGCAGACGGTGTGGAGGCCGCGGCTCCGAAATCGGGACTTCAGTCCACGGAATTCATCCTGTTGCGGCCCCGTCGGGAGGCGCACGCGAAGCCAATCAGGTTTGCGAGCCGGTAAGGTCATTCATCGCTCCGATGAGTCTCGAGCCAAGCTCTTAGGGGGCAGCGCGGCCCCTGTCAATCGTGTCTAACACTACGAATTGTGACGCTTTCTTCCGTTTTCCGCAACGTTTTGAAAATCAGGCCAAGTCGGCGCAATATTTTCGCTAAACACACTTTACCTGGGGCATCGGTGCCCCATACTGAGACCGTTGAGGCTTAATTACCCGTTAGGAACACCTCGATGGATGACGAAAGACGACCTAGGCGTGCCGGCCCCATTGAGCGCCCCGGAGCCTCCGGCGGCAAGCGAGACATCAACCGGCGAAAGCGCGTCCAGGATCTAATCGATGCTGGGCTCTCGCTCTTTTTGAGGCGAGGAATCGAGGCGGTCACGATCGACGAAGTCGCTCGCGAAGCCGGCATGGCGAAAGGCAACTTTTACCGCTATTTCCGGGACAAAGCCGACCTCGTGGAGGCCGTGATCGAGCCGGTGGCTCGCACGACCCGACAGGCGGTTCAGGAGTGCGATGAGAAGCTTCGCACGGCAGACGGACGTGACGATGCGGTCGCGGCATATGGACAGCTCGGCAACAGGCTCGTTGGCGCGCTGGCGATGCACCCCGACGCCATGTGCCTGTACCTCCAGGAGCGCCGCGCCCCCGCGACCACCGCTCGCCAGGCGATCTCCGATCTGGCGAGCGACCTCGATCGCCGCGCGTTCACGCTCAGCCAGGTTGCCGTCGATCGCCGCCTCGTCGCTGTCGCGAACCCGCACGTGAGCGCCCTTGCCGTGCTCGGGGCTGTGGAGGCGCTCGCACTGGCTTCCGTGCGTAACCAGGTACAAATGGACCCCGTCGAGACCACGAAGACGCTCATCGCGATCGTGCTCGAAGGTTTGCAAAACTAGCCTCTGGTCGGCCCATGGCCGACTCATGGCCGGTGCTTTGCGGAGTGCCTAAACACCTGTCCAGCCCGAAACTACCGCTCGCGCTGCTTCTTCTTCACAATTGGACTGGTATGGGGGGGAAGCTGATGTTGGCGGTCGTGCCGCTTCTTTGGGCGGCGCTGGGCGGTGTCGCGCACGCGGCGACCGGGTCGGCTCCGCACGACAGCGGAGACGATCTCGGCACGGTCGTCTTGCTCGTCGTCGTGATCGGCGTTGCGTACGTTCTGGCGCACAACGTCGTGGAACGACTGCAGCGCCGCTTCCTCGTGGTGACCGGAGTGGAGTATCTGCTGTTGGGCTTCCTGCTCGGGCCCGCCTTTCCCGCGATCCACGCACTCGACGACGTCACGGGGTTGCTGCCCATCATCGCGCTCGCGGCCGGTTGGGTCGGCCTGCTGCGCGGCACGGACTTCGACTTCACCAGTCTTCAGAAGCTCGACCCTGCGACGTGGCGCGTCGTCTTCCTGCATCACCTGCTGCCAGCTGTCACGGTCGGCTTCGGATCGTACTACTTCTTCACGGAGACGGGCTGGGTGATCGTGTCGCCCCGCGACGCGATGCTGAGCTCCGCGGCCCTGGCATGTTTCGCGGCGACCGACTCCTCGGAGCCCTTCGACCTTCTTGCAAGGCGTTACCAGATCAGTGGACGGCTGGCCCCGCTCCTGCGAAACGGGACGCGTCTCGGCGACATCGGGGTCATCCTCGCGTTTGGGCTGATTTTCTGCGTCTTTCACGAGAACGCCCCCGAAGCACAGGACTACTCACCGTCGCTGTGGGCCTGGGTGACGGTGTTGCTCGGCGCTGCACTCGGATTCTTGTTCTCGCTGTTCTTGGTCGGAGACGAGTCCGACAACTCCCGCTTCTTGGCCCTGGTGGGCATCATCGCTTTCGCCTCGGGCGGGGCGTACTTCCTCGAGCTCTCACCGTTGGCGGTGAACCTCTCCATGGGTTTCGTGCTGGTCAACTTCGCACGAGGCGGCCAGCTCCTGCATACGACGCTCGTGTCGACCGAGAGACCGATGGCGCTCGTACTCCTGGTCTTTGCGGGCGCGCTCTGGGAGCGGACCGAGCTCGTGCCGACGCTACTCGGGCTCGGCGGGTTCCTCGTCGCTCGTACCGGCGCCAAGTGGCTTGCGAGCGCGATTGCAGGTTGGGGCACCAGCCTTCGCAAGGATCTCTTTCGTGGCCTCTTGGCGCACGGCAACGTCACGCTTGCGATGGCGGTTTCGTTTCGACTCGTCTACGACGGAGAGGCCGCGAAGATCGCGTACTCCGTGGTTCTGGGCTCCGTCATTTTGAATGGTCTGATGGCACCGCGACTACTCAGAGGCCTGCTCGTCGACGAGGGCGAAATCCAGCGTGAGCTCAAGGACTCCGATTCACGTACATCCTTCGAGGTAACCACCAGATGAACATCATCGTCATAGGTTTGGGCGAAGTCGGGCGTCACTTGTTGAGCGTCCTCGACAAAGAGGGGCACGACGTCGTTGCCGTAGATGCGAGTGCCAAGGCGGTGCGGTACGCCGAAGAGCACTACGACGTCGCATCGATCGTCGGGTACGGGGCAAGCGAAACGGTACTCAAGGTCGCGGGGGTGGCGCGCGCCGATTTGGTGGTCGCCGTCACGAATCACGATGAGATGAACCTCATCGCCACGCTCGCGGCTAAGCAGCTCGGTGCGAAGCACGTGGTAGCTCGTGTGCAGGGTACGGCATGGTCGGAGTGGACCGAGGGCATTCGCTACGGGCTTCTCGGCGTCGATGTCGTCATCAACCCGCGCGTCCTGGTCGCTCAAGCGCTCAGCCGGCTCGCTCGCTCCTATCGCGCCTCGGACGTCGTGGACCTTGCCCAGGCGCGCGTCGAGCTCGTGCAGATCGAGCTCGACGAGTCGCGCGCTCTCAACAAGCCCCTCTCGGCCGTCGAGCTGCCGCCACACACCCTAGTAAGCGCGGTCGTC
>QMMB01000138.1 GCA_003647035.1 Deltaproteobacteria bacterium
CTGTCTGCCGCTATTGGCGCGCGCCTACCGCAAATCACCTTAGACTTCACGCCCGCTTACACATGGATCCAGTTCGACTCGAGCCGCTTCTCCGATCCGGCAACTCCCGAACCCGACAAAGGGTATGATTGGACCTGGAACGCCGGCGCTCACTTCTCCGTCCCGATCTTCGACGGTCTCCGCGGGTTGTCGGCGATCAAGGCTCAACGCGCAGTCTCAGACCAGCTCCTCGAACAGTACGCCGAGATCATCCTCATGGCGCTACTCGAGGTCGAAAGCTCGCTCGTGCTCGAGCGCCAAGAACGACTTCGCATTCAGTTCCTCGAAGACGAGTTCCGGCTGGCCAACATCACCCTCGAGGCGACACGGGATCGCTACCGAGCTGGTCTCAGCGACTTCTTGCCGGTTCTGACTGCGTTAGCGACCCGACAGATATCGGAGCTGCAGCTCGTGTCGTCGCGGCGACGGCTGGTTTCCTATCGTGTCCAGCTCTATCGAGCCCTTGGCGGCGCGTGGCCCGAAGAATTTGGAGAGCCTGAGAATGACTAAACGAAGCGAGCGCCGCTTGAAGTGGGCACTGTCGATCGGGGTGCTCGTGGCCGCAACCGCCGTGGCCTTCGGCTTGGTCGCCACCAAGGAAGAGCCTCCGCGCACCGAGAAGCCTCTCGAGGGCACTTTGGTCGAGATCATCCGAATCAGCAGCAGCAGGCACGACGTGGACCTGCACGCCAAGGGCACCGTGGTGCCTGCAATGGAAGTCGTGCTGCAGCCAGAGCTCGGTGGTCGCGTCATTTGGCAGAGCTCGGAGCTCGTGGCCGGTGGTCGCTTCAAAGCGGATCAGCCGATCCTTCGCATCGACCCGCGCGACTACCAGCTCACGGTCGAAGCACATCGCTCCAAAGTAAACCGAGCCAAACTCGACCTTGCCATCGAAGCGCGTCGAGGCGAGGTTGCGAAGCGCGAGTGGAGCTCTTTCGGCGAGATGGACGTTTCGGACGAGCAACGCGCTCTCGCACAGCGCGAGCCGCAGTTGGAATCCGCCAGGCTCGCCCTCAAAGCCGCGCAAAGCTCGCTCAAAAAAGCACAGCTCGATCTGACACGCACCACGCTTCGCGCGCCGTTCAACGCGATGGTGGTCACGGAAAGCGTCGACCCGGGTCAGTTGATCAATCCGCAGACCTCGGTCGCTCGCCTCGTCGGCACCGACAACTACCACGTGCAGGTGTCGGTCCCTGTGAGCGCGCTGAGAAGCGCGCGGGTTCCCACCGCGGACGAGCCCGGCTCCCAAGCCAAGATCATTCAACGAGTCGGCCAGGAAACCATCGAGCGTCCTGGGGAAGTGATTCGTCAGCTCCCGGACCTCGACCCCGGGGGCGCGATGGCGCGCGTTTTGCTCAACATCGAAAACCCTCTGGGCCAGCGCGGTGACCTCCCCTTGCTTCTCGGTTCGTTCGTGGACGTCTCGATCGGGGCGCAGCCCATCGACAACGCGATTCGCCTGCCGAGAGTCGCTCTTAGAAACGGGCGCAATGTATACGTGATGAACGATGACAACCTGCTCGAGATCCGCGAGGTTCAAATCGCGTGGACCGAGCCGGATGCCGTTCTGGTGACAGGCGGCCTCGGACCCGACGAGCGTGTCATCACCAGTCGCATCTCGACGCCGGTCCCGAACATGCTTTTGCGCACGGCGGAACCCGTGCCTCAGGCGACGCCGACCGATCCGAGCGAGCCCGCCGCACAAGCCGCGCCATGAGCACCTCCGACGACTTCGATCCCGATAAACAGCGCGGCCCCGTGGCCTGGATGGCCCAGAATCCCGTCGCGTCCAATGTCCTGATGCTCATCTTGATCGTCGGGGGCCTCGTGACCCTCGCTTCCGGAATCAAGCAGGAGGTGTTTCCCGAGGTCGAGCTCGACATGGTGTCGGTCGGCATCACCTACCCAGGCGCGAGCCCGGCGGAAGTCGAGCAAGCCGTCGTGCTCGCCGTCGAAGAAGCGGTTCGGGGCATCGACGGAGTCAAGAAGGTCACGTCCTCCGCCACGGAGGGACAGGCGAGCACCCTCGTCGAGCTGTTGCTGGGCGCCGACACGGACCGCGCGCTAAACGACGTAAAGAGCGCCATCGATCGAATTACTTCCTTTCCCGAGGACGTGGAGCGCCCGACGGTCAGCGTCGTTTCAAACCGGCAGCAGGTCATCTCGTTAGTTCTCTACGGAGACGTCGACGAAGCGACGTTGCGAGCAGTGGCGGAAAACAGCCGCCGCACTCTGTTGCAAGACCCGCGCATCACCTATGTCGAGCTCTCTGGGATTCGCCCTCTCGAGATCAGCATCGAGGTCCCTCAAGCTCAGCTCCGAAAACACGGGTTGACCCTCGATCAAGTCGCGGCGCGCGTGCGCGCGGCGTCGGTGGAGCTGCCCGGCGGAGGCGTGAAGACGCAGGCGGGCGAGGTCCTTCTGCGCACAACCGAACGGCGCGATAGCGGGAATGAGTTCGGCAACATCATCCTTCTGAGCCATCCAGATGGCTCTCAGGTGCGTGTTCGTGACGTGGCGACCGTGCGGGATGGCTTTCGAGAGATCGACAAGGAAGCAACCTACAATGGCAAACGCGCCGTCATGCTCAACGTGTATCGTGTCGGTGACGAGACCCCCCTCACCGTCTCCGCCGCCGCCAAGCAACACGTTGAGGAGCTCCAGGGGACCTTGCCGGAAGGCCTCTACGCAGCACCCTGGTTTGACACTGCCGAGATGTACGAAGGCCGGCTCGACCTGCTGATCGGCAACGCGCGCATCGGCCTCGTCCTGGTCCTGTTGACCCTGGGCCTCTTTCTCGAGGCACGCCTGGCATTCTGGGTGACACTCGGCATCCCAATCTGTTTCGCGGGGTCCCTGCTCTTCTTCCCGGCGAGCGACGTGTCGATCAACATGATCTCGCTCTTCGCGTTCATCATCACGCTCGGCATGGTCGTCGATGACGCCATCGTCATCGGCGAGTCGATCTACAAGCAACGGATGGATGGCAAAGGGCGCCTAGAGGCCGCCATCGAGGGAGCACGAGAAGTCGCCCAACCCGTCGTCTTCGCGATTCTCACGAGCTGCGTCGCGTTCGCTCCCATGCTCTTCGTGCCTGGGCCGATGGGGAAGTTCTTCCGCGTCATCCCGATCGTCGTCATCGCCGTCTTGATGATCTCGCTTGTCGAGTCGCTCCTGATCCTTCCCGCCCACCTTTCGCACCCGATGCCCGCCTGGCTCCGAATCGTGCTGTCACCCTACCTGTGGATCATGCGTGGCTTGGCCAAGCTGAACATGGCGCACCGGCTGCAGCACCACATTCAACACACGTACGTTCCGCTCTTGAATCGAGCGTTGCGGTGGCGGTACTTCACGATTGCGATTGGCGTGGCCCTCGTAGTCGGCACTCTCGGTTACGTTGCCGGGCGGATTCCGTTCACCTTCCTCCCCAAGGTCGAAGGCGACTTGATCACCGCGCATTTGAAGATGCCAGTCGGCACACCCGTGTCCGAAACGACGCGGATCGCAGACCGAATCGCGAACATCGCTCAGTCGATCATCGACGTAGAAGACGCCAAAGTAGACGCATCGACCATCTCGCGAGGGCTCTACGAGGAAGTCGGGGCGATGAGCATGCTGGAAGCCGGTCCGGAGGGTGCCCTCTCGACCGACGGTAGTCACTACGCGACGGTCATGGTGTACCTCATCGACGCCGGCGAGCGCGCCCTCACCACCCAGGAGTTTGTTCAACAATGGCGTGACGGGATTGGCGAGGTCCCTGGCGCAGAGGCGCTCACGTTTGCGTATGAAGTCGGCGTGGAGCCGGGCAGCCCCATCGACATTCAGTTGATCCACGATGACGTGCCGACGCTCGAGGCGGCGGCGGAACGCTTGGCCACCGAGATCGGCTCCTACAGCGGTCTCCGCGACATCGATAGCGGTGTCAGCAAAGGAAAAGAGCAACTCGATTTCCGCCTGACCGACGCCGCCTTGGCCCAGGGCCTGACCGAGTTCGAACTTGCGCGGCAGGTTCGCGCGGCATTCTTCGGGGCTGAGGCTGTCCGCCAACAGCGTGGCCGGGACGAGGTTCGCGTCTATGTCCGCCTCCCACTCGAAGACCGACGCTCGCTCTACAACGTGGAGGAACTGATCGTGCGCACCCCCACGGGCGGGGAGATGCCCTTGTCGCAAGCCGCCGTGGTCACCAGAGGACAGGCCTACACGATCATCAAGCGCACCGACGGCCGCCGCAACATCAGTGTCACCGCCGATGTGGCCGATGAGGATGCGAACGCCAACGAGATCAACGCACAAATCCGGCAACGCGAGCTCGCGCAACTGCTTGCAGACATCCCTGGACTCTCATACAGCTTCGGCGGCGAGCAAGAGCGCCAAGCCGAAACGATGGGCGCGCTCGGGCTCGGGTTCATGTTGGCCATGATCGTCATGTTCTCGATGCTCGCGGTCGCATTCCGCAGCTACACGCAGCCTATCCTCGTGATGTCGGCGATTCCGTTTGGCATGGTGGGCGCGGTCTGGGGCCACGTCGTCATGGGCTTCTCGCTCAGCCTGATGAGCATGATGGGCCTGATCGCGCTCTCGGGCGTCGTGGTGAACGACTCGCTGATTCTGATCGTGTCGATCAATCGCTACCGCGAGGAGGGGATGGGAATCTGGGAAGCGGTCGTCGCAGGGGGCGCGCGACGCTTCCGTCCCATCCTGCTGACCTCCCTCACGACGTTCTTTGGTCTCGCGCCCATGATCGTCGAGACCTCGGTGCAGGCTCGCTTCCTCGTCCCGATGGCGGTGTCGCTCGGCTTCGGCGTCTTGGCCGCCACGATGATCATGCTGCGCATCGTACCCTGCAGCTATCTCATCCTCGAAGACGCACGGCGCGGGGCAAGCAATGTGTTCTCGCGGCTACGCGGGCGCCCCACGATGCCGCCCCCACCACCGACGGTGCCGTCGGACGCGGACGTCGAGCTACTCACCGCCGAGTAACGGAAGAGCTAGGACGCTTCCGAGAGTGTCCAGGTGCCGGTGGCTGCGTGATTGCGGTTGAGCTCGACAGGCTTTCGCATGAGGCCCATCGCCGCCAATGTGGAGTGCATCCCCGCCCAGCGGGCAAGGCTCCGATACGCAACGAGTTGCGAGCCGCCCGGGTTGCGAGCGGCGTGGTCCTTGGCGACCTCGAACACCTCGAGGTAGCGCTGGATGCAAACCTCGGGGTCGGAACGGTCTTTGGCGTTTCGCGCGGCTTGTCGCGACATCTGACGGCGAAGCGCCGCCTTGCTCAGCAACAGCTCGATGTGACCGCCGAACTGACGGTCGGCATCTTCGGCCTCGGGATCGACCAGGAAGCCGTCCTCGCCATCGGTGACTTGGCCGGCAACGCCCATGCCGTCGTCCATCGCGACAACCGGGAGGGCGCACCAAAGCGCCTCGCTGATGACCTGGCCGTAGGTCTCCGAAAGGGACGTGTAGACGAAGAGGTCGGCGTGGCGGAACCAAGCGGGCATCTGCTGCAGCCCCTGCTCGCCGACGAAGAAGGTGCGATGGTCGATGCCGAGCTCTTTGGTGAGCTCCTTGAGCGTCTCGCTCTCGGGCCCGTCGCCGACGAGCGTGAGCGTCGCGCCCCCGACCCGAGGGTACACGTACTGCGCGAAAATCCGCAGGAGGCGGTCGACTTCTTTCTCACGCGCGTGACGGCACACGACGAGGAGCCGCGCACCTGGCGTCGCCTCGGTCGAGAACGGGTCGTCCTGACCGGTCTGGTCGAAGATGCGCTTCTCGATCGCCCGCGGAATGACGTGAATCGGAACCTCGACGCCGCGCTCTTCCCAGTAGCGCTTGAGGCCAGGGCTCAGACACACCAGCGCGTCACCGGCGTTGTAGGCGTCGGTCGTGTTCGACTCGACCCATGGCATCACCTTCTGCTCGAAGAGGCGGTTGACCGACGAGACGTGGTTGAGCGCGTCCGGAAGCACGACGTTGTAGACGCTCGGCATGTGGACGGTGTTGACGCAGACGAGCGGGACGCCGTGCTGCTGACGAAGCCAGCTACCCGCGTAGAGCAGGGCGCTCGGGCTCTGGGCAAGCACCATGTCGAAGTTGGCGTCTTTCATGGCCTCGAGGGACGACTTGGACGGCATCGCCAGGTGCAACCCAGGGTGGTTGCGAAGGGGAATGCTCGGCAGCGAGATGTGCCGCGGGGGAAGCTCACTCGGCTGGGCGTCCGGATCGTTGGGGCCGACGATCGTGACCTCGTGGCCGCGCGCGGACATCTCCCGATAGAGGAACTGCGATGCGTAGGACGACCCATTAGCGTACGGAATCCGTACGTAATCGTTTAGAATCGCCAATCGGCGTAGCCATCGTCGCTCGTGCGAATACATGCAAGGCCCTCCGTGTGTTTCGATCGTGAGACTGTCAACCGTGAATCAGATTCACACCCTGTGAAAAAAGCTGTTGTGCAATGACCACAGCGCACCACATAGGCCCCTTCCCACGGCGCAATTCGCCGTGTTCTTGGGCCCCGTCGACGGGTTTTCGGAGACACGCTCCCGCTCTGGGTCTCTCACTGCGAAAACCGGGCCAATCTTGAAGCCCGTACCTTCGAGATGGGAATTTTGTAGCTTCGTCGTCAATTAGGGTGCCTGAGCTTTCGAGGCGTCACGGACGCGCTACAAGCTCATACGTCTGAACAGCCACCATGCTTCGCATCGCATATTTCGTACACGGCCGAGGAAAGGGTCACGCCGTCCGGACTCGGGCCGTTCTGGGTGGGTTGCAGGAACTGCACGAAGTCCGGCTGTTCTGCGCCGGCGAGGCCTGGGACGTGCTGAGTGACGTCCCCTGCGCCGAGCCCCTCCTGGCCTGCATGCCCGGCCGAGGAATGATCCGGGCGTTCAGGCTCCGCTTTCGGGGTGACCGCGAACGGCTCAGGCGCTGGTCTCCAGACCTCGTACTCAGCGACAGCGACGGTCCGTCGGTCAACGCGGCGAAGTCGCTGGGGATCCCGGTGGTGGCGGTTGGGCACGGCCTGATCTTCCGCCACACGCATCTCGATTCGGCGCTGCCCTTCAGCAAGCGCGTTCGCGAGATCGTCAACGTGGCGAGCTCGTCCTGGCCGGCTGCCCGAAGGGTGGCGGTTCACTTCGCTCCGGTGAGGCCCCGCACACCCGGCACCTACGTCGCGCGTCCGGATCTGCGCACCGAGATCCCCTTGGCGTCGACCCGCGAAGATTTCGTGCTGGCGTACTTCCGCGACGGCAACGGAACGGCCGCGCTCGAACAGCTGACCCGTCGCGGCCACCGCGTGGTCCTCTTCGGAAACCCCGCCAAAGTGCCGAAAGGGGTCGAGCTGCACGCCCCGAGTGTGCAGGCGTTCGCCGACGCACTCGGGCGGTGCCGCGCAGTAGTAGGTTCGGCCGGCAACCATCTGCCCGGCGAGTGCGCCATGCTGGGCATCCCAATGCTCGCGCTTCATCGTGGGGACGACGGCGAGCACGAAATGAACGCGCACCTCGTGGAGGCCGCCGGCATTGGAATTGCCGCGAGCTTCGAGCAATGCACCCCCGAGCTCGTCCAACGCTTCGAATCCGAGTTCGACAAGCCACGAGACGGGCTCGCCGCCCGCACACGCGCAATGCGCCCAGCGTCCGAGGTCGTCCCTCGCGCGATCGAGGAGCTGTGCCGGCATCGCACAAAGCGCCCCGTATGGAAGACCCGAACGGCCTGACCGTCTCGCGGATAGGGGCACGGGCGGCGGCAACTTCTCGGAGGCAAAAGACGGGTACGGGTTGGCTTTGACAGCCCCCACCCCCCAAGCTACAAGGCCCGTCCCGAAGGGCTATGCTCTGAGGTGGATGCGGCGGTAGTTAAGTTGGTTATAACGCCGGCCTGTCACGCCGGAGACCGCGAGTTCGAGTCTCGTCCGCCGCTCCAACAATCCCGGTAGGTTGCATCCCTATCGGGATTTCTTTTTGGGTGTGCTGGCTACTCTCTTAGCTACAAACCCGGCGCCGACGACGTGCCTGCACTACTCTTCCACTTCGAACGGC
>QMMB01000139.1 GCA_003647035.1 Deltaproteobacteria bacterium
CCAGCCGTGCTCGTAGAAATCGGTGACGAGATCATAGTAATGATTGATCATCGTCGAGTAGCCGGCCTTGCGCGCCTCTACGTCGCCGCCGTTCGACTCGTCGTGGTAGTCCAGGTACTCGTTGATCGCTCCGTGTACCCGACCGCGTGTTCGCTCGTCTGAATAGAACCGATTTACTGCTTGCTCTTGCATAATGCCCCTCTGTAATGAGGGACCTCGATAACATGAATCGAACGGCGCGGCAGTGGACGATTGAGCAGTGCGGCGACGACTCAAGTACACGTATTGTAAACTTGTCGCTCCCTTCGACGGCTCACCCCTACATGTCGACCGTTCGCCTGCTCGGCGCCGCCGTCCGGCGCCAACACCCTACGCAACTGGGGCACCGACAATTTTTCGAGTGACCTCTTTTATCGGGCGTTACTCTGTCACGTAGATCGGGTTGCTGTAGATCCAACTGGCGAGGAACGCAAAGAACAACGCATGTGCGAGGTTAGGCGCTGCATTCCGGGTCGCCGAAGGCCCTCTCTGGATTCGTGCTAAACCCATCCGGACCATGACTCGGTTCCAGCGACATCGCCTGAGCGCGCTGGCTTTGCTCATCGCACTGTGGACGGGCTGTACCGAGTCCGGCCGCGTCGGGTACCAAGCGCCGAGCCCGCCCGTCGAAGCACCCTTGGCGGGGGAGGTCGATCCATTCATTGGTACGGCGGCGGACGGGATGACCTTTCCTGGTGCGCTCGTGCCATGGGGCATGGCTTCACCGAGCCCTCATACGAAGTTGACCACCGCCGCCGACGGGTTCGAAGGAGTGTTCGTGAACGGCGGCTACCGATACGGGGATCCACAGATTCACGGCTTCGGCCTGACGCACCTCAGTGGTGTCGGCTGTCCCGACCTCGGCCTGCCGGTGGTGGCGCCGACCTCAGGCGCGACGCCTACTGGATTCGATGCCTACGGCTCCGCCTACCGTACCGAGGTCGCCTATGCCGGCTACTATGGCGTCGAGCTCAGCGACATGGAGACCGTCGCCGAGATGACGGCGACTCCCCGAACGGCGGTGTTTCGCTTCTGGTTTCCGCAGGACAAGCCTGCCAACATCACGGTCGATGCGGCGCGAGGTGTTTCTTGGATCCGAAATCAGGGCGACCTCGAGGTCGTGGGACCGAACGAGATCGCTGGCTCCGCAGCGTTCGGAGAGTTCTGTGTGGAAGGGGGTGGAGGGCGGCTCTACTTCGTTGCGCGTGCGGACCACGCGGCTGACTCGGTTGGCGTCGTCGAGGATGGCGTTGTCAGTGACGAAGTCCGAGCGACGGGGGATGCCATGGCGTTTCTACACTACGAAACGCCGCCCAAGGAACCCGTGACCCTGTGGGTCGGTCTGTCCTGGGTGAGCGTCGAGCAGGCCCGCGCCAACCTGGAGGCTGAGCAACTGCCCTTCGTCGAGGCGCGCGACGCTGCATCGGTGGCCTGGCAGCAGCATCTCGGACGCGTCGAAGTCGCCGGCGGGACCGATGACGATCGTGTTCGCTTTTATACGGCCCTCTATCATGCGTTGATTCATCCCAGCATCCTGAGCGATGTCGACGGAACATATCCGATTTTTTCTCGTGACGAAATCGGCCAGACCAGTGATGGAGCGCGGTACACCGTGTTCTCGCTGTGGGATACGTACCGCACCCTTCATCCTCTCGTCACCCTCGTCTATCCTGAGACGCAGCTCGAGTTCGTCAAAGGGATGCAGGACATGACGCTTCACGCCAATGCTCCGCCGAAGTGGGAGCTGATCAGCGACGAGGTGCAACCCATGGTCGGCGACCCGGCACTGATTGTCTTTGCGGATTCCGACATGAAGGGTCTCACGAGCTTCGACGTCGGCGCCGTGTACGACGTGATGCGCGACGCCGCGGAACGTGAGAGCCATCGGCCAGGCGACACCGAATATCTCGATCTCGGCTTCGTCCCGATGGAGCGCGCCGACACGGTGTGGGGACCTGTGTCGACGACGCTCGAATATGCGTTTGCCGACTGGGCGCTCGCGCAACTCGCGGAGGCGCTCGGTCGCGACAGCGATGTGCCCGGGCTCTTGGAACGAGGCCAGTCCTATCGCGGGTTCTACGATGACGAAACTGGCACACTGCGACCGAGAAACGCGGACGGCGCGTTCCTGGAGCCTTTCGATCCGGACGCGGCCGAGGGGTCGGCTCCTTTGCGGCTCGGGGGTCCTGGCTATGTCGAGGGTACCGCCTGGCAGTATGCGTTCTTCGTGCAGCACGATGTCGAGGGGTTGATCGCGCTGCACGGCGAGCAGGCCTTTGTCGACCGGCTCACCTGGGTGTTCCATACCGATCGGTTCGCCCTCTGGAATGAGCCCGACATGGCGTATCCTTATCTCTTCACGTTTGTGCCCGGTGCGGAGCACAACACCCAGCGGGAGGTCCGGTCCGCGATGGAACGGTTCTTCGGACGGGGTCCCGACGGGCTGCCGGGTAACGATGACGCAGGCGCGTTGAGCGCATGGTTCGTGTTTTCGGCAATGGGCTTCTATCCGGTGACCCCTGGGCTACCCGAGTATCGGATCGGAAGCCCTCTGTTCGATCGCATTACTTTGCACCTGAGCCCGAATCACCATGAGGGCGAAACGTTCGTCGTCGAAGCGGACGGCAATGGCCCGGACAACATCTTCGTGAAGAGCGCCATGCTCGATGAGGAGCCGCTGCTCACCCCCGTGCTCTCCCATCAAGCGATAACCGGGGGCGGTAAGCTCCGGCTGCAAATGAGCCCGACCCCCTAAGCGGGAAATCGCGTTTGCGGTGCGCGAATCCGCGCTGAAGGAGATCGCGTTGCATGTTATGGATAGCGCCTATGGCAGCGTACATGTACCCGATCAGCTTGGCCGCGCTCTCTGGGTTGATGATCGCTCTCGAACGCTTCTTTCCGTGGCGGCCGGAACAAAAGCAGCTGCGGCCAAAGCTATGGTCGGATGTGATCCATCTCGTGTTCAACGGGCACTTCGTGGGTCTGTTGCTTGCGGGGTTGGCGAGCACTTGGATCCTACCTTACTTCGACCGGTGGCTGGCGGTCGAGGGGTTGACCGATTCGGTGTACCGCAACGCCGCCTTGGACTGGCCGCTATGGGTGCAGGTCATCGTCGCGCTAGTCGTCCTTGATTTCATTCAGTGGTGTGTGCACAACCTTCTGCATCGCATCCCCATCTTTTGGGAACTGCACAAGACGCATCACAGCGTCAAGGATGACGAGATGGACTGGATCGTCGCCTTCCGGTTCTCCTGGTTGGAGGTGATCGTCTACAAGTCGATTCTCTATCTGCCGATGGTGTTCTTCGGGTTCCGCTGGGAAGCGCTCATGTTCCACGCCATTTTCGGCACGCTGATCGGCCACCTCAACCACGCAAACCTCGACCTCGGGCACGGGCCGTGGCGCTACATCCTCAATAGTCCGCGTATGCACATCTGGCATCACGACTACAGCGGCACCGCCGAGACCACGGTAAACTACGGCATCATCTTCAGCAGCTGGGACTGGATCTTTGGTACGGCAAAGATGCCACCCGACCCGCCGGCGCAACTGGGCTTTGCGGGCGTCGAGACCTTCCCCGACAGTTTCTTCAGTCAGGAGATTTGGCCGCTGGAGAAGTTGTGGCCGCGCGTGCAGAGCAAGCTCGTCTGGTCGCTGGTAGGCGCGCTGGTGCTCGCGGCCGCGTGGTATCTGCGCGAGCCTCGCGGTGATCCTCCCGCGACTCCGCTGCTGGGCGAAGTGTCTGCTGCTTCGCAACCGCAGCATACTTGCCCATCGTGATGGAAATGTTGCGGCGCGCGGCGCTCTACGATAGGCAGCGCGACGGGGGATGGCAGGCCTACACGTCGGCTTTTTTTGGGGTCGCTTGCTGCACTACCTGTCGAATGTTTCCAAGGCAGCAAGAGCCCTGCGGGTTCATTTCCTCACAGCGATCGAGGCCAGCCTTGCACTTTTGTCCGATCACAGCCGGCACGGTTGATCCGCCGGTTCGCCGAACCTCGTCCTCGATGTCGCTTACTTTGTACTCGAAGCAGTAACACACCAGGCGTGAGGGCTCACTGGACTTCTGGAAGACGGGGACACGCAGGTCCGTGAGGTGGAAGATAACGGCCGCGCGCTCGCCGAAGTATGCGACGTCGCAAGACCCGGTCTTGCAGAATCGATAGCACTCCCCGTCGCCCAGTCGCGAGTGCGCTTCTTCGGTCAGTAGTGCATCGAGTGCGACGAGACCAACCTTGCGCCCCGTGGCTCGACACTCGGGGCAGGCGATCACCGGGGGTGTCGGGGAGCCGTCTGACATCATCCCGCCCCCCGCGTAGGGCGCAAAGCCCTCTAGAACCACCTTCGGAGCCAATACTTCTCGAACAAGATCTTTCCTGCGTGCCACCGGCGCCCCACTTTGTGGAGTTTGATCTGGGGAAGCGGCTCGCCATAGAAGTTGCCGCGTCCGAAACCGGCCTTGCCGTCGCCGGTCTCGATGAAGCATTCGCCGTGGCCATCGAACCGAGCGGGCTCGGCCTTGCCGGTGATGCAGCGGACGATGTTCTGGGCGACTACCACGGCCTCGCCATGGGCAAACACGCCCGCCTTGGGCAGTGGCTTGCCGACAGCGAGCGGGATTCCGACGACGTCGCCCAGTGCGTATACGCCGGGATACTCGGTTTCCATCGTGTGACGGTCCACCGAGACCCAACCACTATCCCCGACCAGCCCCGCTTCCTTCACGACGCGAGGCGGGCGGTGTGGCGGTACGTAGGCAAGCAGGTCGAAGTCGGCCTGCGCACCGTTGGCGAACGTCAGCTTGCGGTCGTCCGCGTTTACCTGCGTGATCTGATGTTCGGGGTGGAAGCCGATGCCCTTGTCCTCCACCATCTGCCGCACGGCGGCGGTGATCTCCTTACCTGCTACGCCCATCGGGCCGGGCTCGGCAGCGTAGAAATCGATTTGTACCTGCTCTCGGATCTTTTGCTTCCGGCAGTGGTACTCGAGGAGCATCGCTGCTTCGTAGGGAGCCGCGGGGCACTTGTAGGCAGGCGTCGCCGTCAGTACGGCAAGCTTGCCAGAGCGGAATCGACCAAGCGCATCGCGAAGGCCCTCGGCTCCCTCGAGCGTGTAGAAGTTGTGTCCGGCCTCGGCGAGGCCAGGGATGGTCTCGGGGGCGAGGTCGGCGCCGAGCGAGATGATCAGATGGTCCGCGGTGATGCTCTCTCCGCTCACCGTCACGTGCCGCTCGGCCGGCTCGATGTGCTGGATCTCGCCCCGCATCACGTCGATTCCCTTCTTTCGTAGTCGATCGAGTGGTCGCGAGATCTTCTCGGCCGTGCGCTGCCCGATCATCAACCACAACAGCGACGGGGCAAAGAGATGTCGCTCCTCTCGGTCGACCAGTACGACGCGATGTTGTTTCGGCAGTTTCTTGCGCAGCTCAACCGCGCATACGACGCCGCCGACCCCCCCGCCTAGGATCACGATGGTTTGGCTCCTGTTCATCAGAAGACCACCACCTTGTCGGCCCAGACGGTCCAGTCGGTCAGGCCGTCCATCGTGCTGCGGTGGCATCCCTCAGTGAGCTCTGCGTCCGTGATGCCACGCGCATCCATGCAGGTGCCGCATACGCCGACCTGGCCACCGCCCCTGGTGACGGGCCCCAGCATGTTCTCGATGACGTAGTAGCCCTTCGGGACCTTTTGACCTCGTTTTGCGCACGCGGCTGCGTCGCCCATGAGGAATACACGGACTTCGACGCCTTCGCGCTTCGTGAGCCAGTTGGCCAAGCGCAGGCCGTTGAAGCTCCGCTCGGTTCCATAAGGAGGGTCGTTGAGAATGATGAGCGTGTTACCCATTGCGTAACTCCCAGAGTGAGGTGATCGCGCTGCCCGCGAAGATCGACACGATTGCCAGCATGCTGCCGGGCGCCAGTAGCGGAACGCCCGTTAGGCCGTGGCCCACGGTGCAGCCTGCGGCTAGCGACGCTCCAACGCCCAGACCGAGGCCTCCAGCGAAGCGCTTGCTCGCGGCCATGGCAGAAACTTTCGACGTTGTGACGGGACCGATTCTACGAGCCGCCACAAAGGCTCCGAGCGGGATGCCCAACACGAACAGCACGTCCCAACTCATCAAGCGCCTTACAGGCTCAGTGAGTAGGCTGACGGTCCCCGGCACGACGGCCATCCCGAAGTCGCGGGCCGCGAGGCTCGACAACGGCCACGCCAGGATTCCGACTGCGCCTATGGCAAGGCCGGTGCGACGCCAAGACCATGCGCCGGCGTGTCCGGGAGCGGCGAACCACAGCATGCCAATGAGCAGGAGGCCCGCCAACGGGCCCCATGGCCACAGCATCTCGAGGGGAGCATTGCCGATGGAGGGCCCCGCAGATTGCACGGACGCACGGAAACCTACGAGCGGACCGACTTCGAGCGCGGCGGCCCCAATCGCCATACCCAACACAGCAGCCAAAGCCCCTAAGCTGCCCGACCCCAGCTTGTACCAGACACCTGCGGCGCAACCGCCGGCCCAATGCATGGACGCGCCGAAAAGAAGGCCGCCCAGGACCGCGCCGACTGGAAACAAAGGCGGATAGGTCGGGCTCGAAAGGCCTGCCGCGAAAACCAATGGAACGACAACCATTTGCAGTGCGATCGCAAGGACATAGGCCTTCACCTTCGTCATGTTCCGTTGTGTCACCGCGACGCGGAACCCCGAGTTCATGCAGAACGCGCCTTGCTGAGAGACGTATCCGTAGCCGCTGCCGATGAGCAACCCCGTAAGCGACGCGACATACACCATCACTCCTCCCCTACGGCGACATCGAGGCCGCGTGCGCGCCAATCCGCGATGCCGTCCTCGAAACGAGTCGCTTCAAGACCATTGCTTCGAAGGGTGTCCGCCGCGTCCAGCGCCATCACGCAGTAAGGGCCGCGACAGTACGCAACGATCTCGCGGTCGGTTGGCAGCTCGGCGAGCCGCTCCTCGAGCTGGTCGAGTGGGATCGAGACCGCGCCGGGGATGTGCCCCGCGAGGTACTCCTCGGTGGGCCGCACATCGAGCACGGTGACCTTGCCACTTCGCACCCGTTCGACGAGGAGGTTCCGGTCTACCGGCTCCATGGTGTTGCGCGCTTCGAGAAACACTCGGGTGATCTCCTCGACCTCGAGAAGCCGTGACTCCGCCAACTTCCGCAACGACAGAAAGAACGCACACACCTCGGGATCGGCGAGGCGATATCGGATATAGACGCCCTCTCGTTCCGCCTCGATGAGCCGCGCGCGGCGGAGCACCTGAAGATGGCGCGAAGTATTCGCGACGGAGTGGCCCATCTGCCCCGCAAGCACCTCGACCGTCCGCGGCCCTTGGCAGAGGAGATCCAGGATCTCGAGTCGCGGCCCACTGCCCAACGACTTCCCAATCCGCGCAATCTGTTCGTAGATTGCGTCCTTAAATACCCGAGTTTTCATCGAGATAACCCTTTATCAAGTATTCAATCAAATACGTGAATATATGTCAGCGCCGCTCCTGTCAAGCGGCGGGGCCACGATGAACCTTCCTACCAGTGGATCCCCTTCATGAGGTGGGCGAATGCCACAGCCTCGGGCCCGGGTGGCTTGTGATCCTGGTCTTCGCCCTTGCGTGGCGAATCGGGGAAGAGCCGGAACCCCGTGTTGAGCACCCGGTCGATGAGCTTGGGCGCGAGCGCGTAGCTCACCTCGCCGAAGATGCCGAGTCGGGTGGCGACCCGCTTCTTGCGGTTGACGATCCCGTCGACAATCATGTCGACAGCTTCGTCGGGCGAGCGAGTGGGAATCGCGTCGTAGATCTTCGTCGGCGCGATCATGGGCGTGCGTACCAGCGGCATGTAGACGGTCGTAATGCATACGCCGTCCGCCACGACTTCGCTCGCAATCGAACGACTGAACGCGTCTAGTGCGGCCTTACTGGCTACGTACGCGCTGAATCTCGG
>QMMB01000140.1 GCA_003647035.1 Deltaproteobacteria bacterium
CGTCATCGAATAGCAAGCTTGGCCCGGCATTCCGAAGAAACCGAAGAGGCTCGAGATGTTGACGATCTGTGCCCAGTCGGCCTGCTTGAGGTGCGGAAGGAAGAACTTGCAGCCGTAGAGCACGCCCCAGAGGTTGACACCGATCACCCATTCGGCGTCTTCGATGCTGTGGTCAGCGAAAAACGAGCCGACCGACACGCCCGCGTTGTTGACCAGGATGTGCACCTGACCGTGCGCCGCGGCGACCTCGTCCGGCAGCGCCTGCATCCGCGCTTTGTCGGAAACGTCTGCGATGTGCGTCGTGCACCGGCGGTCGTTTCGGGCAACAATCGACCGGGTCTCTTCGAGCCCCGATTCGTCGACGTCCACCAACGCCAAGTGACAGCCCTTGCCTCCCAGGTTTTGCGCTATCGCGCGTCCAATCCCACTGGCAGCTCCTGTCACCACAGCCACCCGCTCGTCCAAGTTGCGTTTCGTCATAGCGGGCGGAGCCTGACATAGATTCCGCTCATCGTAAGCTGGCGCCGGAGTCGAGCGGCTCACCATGAACCTTCGACCGTAATCCGGTCAACTACGCGCTCTGGCTCAAAAACGGCGGGACCGCGAGGGAACGGAACTTGGGAGAGCAGTCGACGACAACCTGTGAAATTACAGATCCAGTCGGACCATCCCGCCATCGCAGAGTAGGTGATGGCCAAGGAGGGGGAGGCGCGAAGCGCCGTCGTCGAACGATTCTTCGAAGGGTATGTTCTCGAAGGCCAGGATGTGGGCGACCATGATGTCCTCGCAGCGCTGGCTTCCGAAGCAGGGCTCGACCGAACCGAGGTCGCCGAACGGCTCGGGCGAGATGACGATCGAGAGCGCGTCGCAGGTTTCCCGAACTCGTCCCTGGGAAGGGTTCACTGCATTGCTAGACCACCACCACCACGTCGCCTTCTTCTACGACCGTGGGGTAGGTCTTCAGCGCCTTTTCGCTACGCACGACGTTGAGCAGCTGGATGCCGGGCGGAAAGTTGGCCCACTCGTGGACCTCGCCCGTCCGAATGTCGAACTGCGCGCGATGAAATGGACACCGAACGCGGCATCCGTCGACGATCTTACCGCGTGCGAGCGGGGCGAAGACGTGTGTGCAGCTTGCTTGCGTAGCGTGAAAGCCGTCCTCTAGGTGATAGACGAGGACGTTTGTGTCGCCGACCTTGAAGGGCTTCATCTTGCCGACCGGCAACTCGGATTCCTTACATACGACTTGACGCGCCATGGACCCCGAGACTCTATATCCCCAGCCACAGATCCGAAAGCGATTCCTTGGCTGGAGGCGTGCTTAGTCGATCCGAGCGGTTTCGATGATGATTGCCCCAACTGGGATGTCGTGAGCGGGATAGTCGTCCACTAGAGCGATCGCGCTTTCCTGCGTGGCCTCGTTCAATCAAACCCAGTGGTGAAAGGCCCACTCCGGCCACCGTGCGGCGGGGTCGGTGCCAGCGTCCGGGCCGGCGTCGGCTCCAGCGTCAGTTCCAGCATCGGTTTGGTTGCCGCTGCCGGACGAGCAAGACGCGATCGCTAGAATGAAGTGTGATGAGGGACGGGCTGAAGTTTCGATTCCTGAGAAGAAAGCGGCTTGAGAAGATGGGCCATCGTCTGGTGCGGACGTGAGGCGTCATGCAGCGAGAGCGGTCTTGAAATCGCCCTGGGGAGGTTTCGAAGCCTACATCCACGTGAACCGCGTCACGAGTTCGTCGCGCAGGCCTAGACGCGAGTTGCGGTGCTCGCTGGAAGCGCTCCAGCCGAGCGCTTGAAGGTCCTTCGGCGCGCCACCCCAAGCTCCCTACTGAAATGGGCGAAGAGTGCCGACCAGCTTCCTAGGTCGAGCTGCGGTTCTCGCCCTTCACTCAGCGCGACGATCTGATGATAGAACCAAGCAAGCTCGGCTTGTCCGTTGAGGGTGCGGATGCCGTGTATCGGGCTCGTCGACCCTAGAAACCCGGCGCCGAGCCGCAAGCGCTTCTCCGGCGAAGGAAGGGTATGAACCTCGCCGCTCAGCACCGGCAAGGGAAGGTCCGGCATGACGCAAAACGGCCTAGCGATCCCCACGACATCCACCTCACCCGATTTGACCGCGGCGCGCATTGGCGCAATGGAACGAAAACCGCCAGTTACCATCAAAGGAAGCTCTGGCGCTGCATCCCGAATGAGGCGCGCGTACTCGAGGAAGTAGGCCTCACGCCGACGCGTGCTCTCCCTCTTCCCTTTTTCGTCTGAATCGAGCCTACCGATCACTGCCATCTGCTCGTAGTTACCACCTGAGATCTCCAACAGGTCGACACCGAGCTCGGCGAGCCACCATGCTACCTGCGCGGACTCCTCATTGCTAAATCCCCCTTTTTGGAAATCGGCCGAGTTGAGCTTGACCCCAATCGCAAACTCGGAGCCAACGGCGTCGCGTACGGATGCCACGACCTCGCGCAACAGCCGAGCGCGGTTCTCCAGCGGACCACCCCACTCGTCGGTTCGTTGGTTGGTCCGCGGTGAAAGGAACTGGCTCAGCAGATAACCGTGCGCCGCGTGCAACTGGACGCCGTTGAAGCCCGCGTCTCTAGCCGCCGTTGCGACATGGACGAATCTGTGAATGACGTCTCGGATCTCGCTTGCCTCGAGGGCGCGCGGGGCTGCCATGAGTCCCACCATGCCCCGCATCTTCACAGCGGACGCGGAGACGGGGCGACTGCTCGACATCCGAGTGCATTGGCGCCCAGGGTGGCTAATCTGCATCCAGAGTTGGTTTCCTCCGCAGGTGCCGGCCGCGACCCAACTCCGGAGCTCCTCGAGACCGCCGTTGCCGTCGCACACGACGTTGCCCGGCCGCTCGAGGTACCGGCGGTCAACTTGCACATTGCCGGTGAGCAGAAGACCGGCGCCTCCTTCTGACCAACGCCGGTAAAGCGTTTCGTGACGCTCGGTGGCCCGGTCGTCCGCGTCTGCCAGGCCTTCGGTCATCGCGGACTTGCAGAATCGGTTGGGAAGCGATGCGCCACAGGGGAGCACGAGTGGTTGGGCGAGGGGATCCATGGGACAGGAGCCTAACCGATCCCGGCAACCCGCACGCGGTATCAACTCCGGTCTGAACCGCCGAGCAGCACCTTCATCAACGGAAGCAGATAGGTCGCGAACCCTTCCCAGGTTGAACCCTATCCCCCATACCTGGTCGAGGCCGGGCATCGGACAAGCGCGCCAGACCTCATCGGCTTCGGAAAGTCGGACAAGCCCACGCGGCAACCCGACTACCGTGTACAGCGATGGGGACCCTGTCTTGGACGACCTCGACGCACTCTTTCAGCAGCGAGTGCCGGGGGCGCGGTCCCGAAGCCTCCGGCTGTCTATGGCAAGGGGCAACTGCCCGCGTCAGCCCCTCCACGCCGAGACCAACCGACGCGTTCAGCCGCGTTGCCAGCTCTCGGGAGCCGCGTTGTCACAGGACAAACTCGGTGGGGTTGTTAATGGGCTGCTCTGGGATCAATCGGTCAAGGCAACACGCTTCGAGAAGACCTCCGCGGGTCCGTCACGCAAGAGATCTTGCAGGAGCTCAGGTCGAAGCGGCGCGAATCTACGCCGAGACTATTTCCGGTCGCCGACTTCAACCCCGAGCCGAAAGCCTGAAGGAGCTGGACGTCTTGTTGGCCGAGTGGCTCACGCAGATCGAGTCGGAGATCGCGCCCGAAACCTGGAAGACCTACCGTGGCTACTGCACGAACCACTTTCTGCCCTTCTTTGAATCGGCGGACCGGATCCTGGTCCGCAATCCGCCGAGGCGATCCACCGGCACAGCCTTTGACGGCGGCAAACGCGACAAAGTGCGCGCGCCCCTCACCAGTGAGCAAGCCGAGGCGATCATTGACGTGCTGCCGGACCGGACCCCAGCGGCCGGCTACCTGATCCGGGCACTGTTCACCGTCATTTGGGATACGAGCCTCCGTATCGGAACCATGTGGCGTCTCGAAGTTCCGAAGCACTACAAGCGCGGCGACGATGTGCTGAGGATTTCGGGAGACATCGACAAATCGAGGTACGCAAGATCGCTCCCGCTGACCCCTCGGGCTCAACGAACGCTCGATGCGATCTGCCCCGACGAGGGCCTCATCTTCCGCCGCTTTGAATACCGCCGCATCCTCGTCCAGGCCGCGCGAAAAGTGCTGGGCACCGAGCACGAGGCCAAGCACCTCAGCGCCCACGACTTCCGCCATGCGGCACTGACGCACATGGCCGCCGTCGGCAGCGACCCCACCGCCATCGGGCACATCGCCGGCCACAAGAACGCGACCACGACCGCCCTCTACGTGCACAACTCCGAAGCCGCCGCGCAGTCGCTCGCCGAGCCGGAATTCTGGACACCAAAGTGGACACCGAGGCCGGCCAAGCACCCGATCGGCTTCAACTCGAAGCAGAAATGGCAGATCGGTTCCGATCTGCCATTTCTGGTGGGCCATCCAGGACTCGAACCTGGAGCCAATGGATTAAGAACGCAGCGACTTGCGCTGCATAAGGCCCTTTTCGTAAGCGATTCTGACACCCCGGCGCCCGCGATTGCGGTCAACAAGGGCCACCATGCGACCTATTCCGGTCACCGTGACCGATTGGATCGGGCCGGGCTCGTGGCGAAGATCCATGCGGCGCTCGACGCGAAAGCAGTCACGCCGGACGACGCAGCGAACCTAATAGCCCTCATCGAAGGAACTCTAGCAAGCCGACATAGGAACTAGTACCGCGCCATTCGGACTCCCGAATGGGCCCAATGAGCTAAGAGAAGATCCTCGAGCTGTCCGCAAAGAAGCGCGAGCTAGTCAGCAACGTCCTCTCCACAGAGGGCAGCCCCCTCAAGGGCCTAACCAAAGCTGACGTCGAAAACCTATTCAGCGACTAAGCCTTCGAAAAAGGGGACTGTCTCGCTTTTTGGAGGGCTTAATTCTTCGCCCGCGGACGATACGAAGCCTCTTCATTTCGGGGCAGCGAACGTGATGCTGATGTGGCCTCTGCCTGGGGCTTTCGCGTCGTAGAGAGCCTCGTTGGCGTGTTGGAGTAGCAAACGCCACTCGTCGCCGTGTTGTGGGAACAGCGTGATCCCGATGCTTGCGCTCAGTCGGAAACGGGTGCCGGCGACGAAGATCGGGTGTTCCAGCCTCTCCACGAGCTGTTCCGCAAGCCGTTCGGCATCGCCGACTTGCTCCACGCCTAGCGCCAACACCACGAACTCGTTGCTTCCGCTGCGCATCGCCATGTCCCGCTCTCCGAGCTTGTCGCGAAGACGCGAAGCGATTTCATAGAGGAGGAGATCACCCGCCTGTCGCCCGCTGCTCTTGCTCACCTCGCTGAAGCGTTCGAGCTCGACGAGCATCAGCGCGAAGGAGTCGCCCTCTCGACACCGCTTCGCGAGCGTCTGTTCGAACTTGCGTCGAGGCGTGTCGTCGAGGAGATCGTCTGCGTCGAACATGGCGGCGCCTTTCTTCCATGTTAGGCGGCGGTGCCGGCCTGCGCCAGTATTCGAGTAGGGTCTTGCGTTTGCCTATCGGGTCCCTCACCGGGGTGCTGCGCAGTTGGGCTGCCTCGTTGGCGGTGTATGTCGGCGTAGGGGGCTTTCCGGTGAACCGCTCTACCAACCAGTTCATCAGTGCGGCTAACCTTGCGGCTGAGAGCGGAGCTTGGGCCGCGCCCGGGAGCTGGATCCAGTATTCACGGGCTCCGGGTTTCCCGTTCAGCTCTGACATTTTTCGCAACGACGGAACGACCGTCGATCCCGAGCCATCCATTCGATGGCAGCCCGAACAGTTCAGAAGGGCATTGCGAATTCAAAGGCCTCGTCTGCGCCACGAGCCACGCGACATAACTCTTAGCAGCGCGCAATTGGGCTTCCGATATGATCCCAATGGGCTAAGAGGCCATTGTTGACGGCTATTCTCCCTTGCCGGGGCTGGGACCCTCGTTGATGTCTTTCACCAATACGGTTCCCTCAGGCGTTCCATCGCTCTTCCAAAGCTCCAACCCGTGTTCGCCATCGTCTGCAAAGAACACGACGATGTCCTGAAAGATGCCGAACGTATCTGCACCATCGTCGACCGGTATTGGCGACGAGCTCGTGTCCCCGGCCCATATGTCGCTCAGGAGAGCAGTATCGCCCGTCGTTCCGTCACTCGCCCAAAGCTCGACGCCGTTCTCGCCATCGTCTGCGCGGAAGAAAAGCAGGCCGTTTCGGTTGGTGAGGTGCTCTGGAATGGAATCGCCACTATCGTGGATATCGTGGACTAACTCCGTTCCCTCGGAAGTACCGTCGCTTTTCCAAAGCTCTCGGCCGTTCGTCCCATCGTCGGCCGTAAAAAGCAGCTCGCCCCCCAACTCCGTGAGCCACTCTGGATCGGAATCCCCCCCGTTTGGGTTGATGTCCGCAACTCGTTGGGTGCCGGCCTCGCTGCCGTCGCTTTTCCAAAGCTCTCGCTCGACCGCGTCGTCCGCGCTGAAGAACAGCGTGCTTTCGACGACGGTAAGCCCATTCACGAACATTACCGCAGTCGTCACAGTGCTCGTCGTCTCGGATGTTCCCTCACTTCTCCAAAGATGAAGGTCCCTCGTCGCACGGAAGTAAAGAACGTCGTCAAACGCGGTCAGACGCCCAACTCCACCGCTGCCACTGCCGAGGAGGATGTCTTTGACGAGCGCTGTGCCTTCCGCCGTCCCGTCGGTCTTCCGAAGCTCGTGCCCGGCGGACGGATCGGTGGCGACAAAGTAGAGAGTGCTTCCGACCGCAGTGAGCGATCTGGGGTTGGCGTTGGTGGGCGAGAGGTCTACGAGCAGTTGGGTGCCGTCTTGGGTCCCATCGCTCATCCAGACCTCTTGGCCGTTGAGTCCGTCGTCGGCGGCAAAAAAGAGCAGGCCCTCGAACGCAGCGAAGCCCTGAGGGGAGGAGCCGTCCGGCCCCTCTTGGATGTCCATGACCATGCGAGTACCGTCCTCGGTTCCATCGCTGGCCCAGAGCTCGCTTCCGTGCGTACCGTCGCTGGCTCGAAGGAACCAGAGATCACCGATCCTCAGCATGGGGCCTGAATCCGAGCCGTTTGCTCCTGGCCAAATGTCCTTGACCCTCTGCGTCCCGGCCGACGTGCCGTCGGTCTTCCATAGCTCCGACCCGCCCACGCCATCGTTCGCCTGAAAAAAGGGCAGGTACGCACAACGGACCACGACATCGGAGATGTTGCCAGCCGTGACCGTCCCCTCACCATTGGTCACGATGCAACCTTGCAGCGGCGGGCCCGAGCCGACCGTCACCGCGTACGAAGCGCCGTCGGCAAGCAGCGTTTCGAATGTGACTTCTCCGTTCTCCGTCGTGGTTAGGGCGTCACCACCGTTGTTCTGCAGCACCAAGGTACCGGACAGCCCCGAGACGCTCACGGTGATGGCGAATGCCGCCGGCTCGCCACCTCCCGCGCCGCTTTCGCCGCCCGCGCCGCCCATGCCACCGGTGCCAGCAGCTCCACCGGCTCCACCTCCTTCGCTGTCACACCCGATGGTGCAGAGCGCTGCAACGAGCGCTGCAATGAGGACCTGCATGCTTGCTCCAATCGAGTACTGGATCTCGCTTATTCAGACCGCCGTCAAGCGGAATCGAGCTACCGAGGACCGGCTTTCGCAGCTCGCAGATGATCAACACGTACAGACGGACTGCACGCACGTACTCAGAGTTGGGGTTGGGCGAGTTGACGCCGATGGTCGAGGCCATCCCCGAGCCGTGCGTGCCCTTTGAAAAGGCACGAGCGACGAACACAGAGGCAGCCGGAATCGCTAGGCTATCGAAATCATTGGGTGGGCCATCCAGGACTCGAACCTGGAGTCAATGGATTAAGAATCCGAGCAAGGCGTCACCATCCGTCACAAACGGTGAGAATACGGGCGAGGAACAGTGCCCGATCGCAACGGATCAGACGA
>QMMB01000141.1 GCA_003647035.1 Deltaproteobacteria bacterium
AAAAAAAAGGAACCGCACGGACAGGTCCAACGTTCGACGGGAAGGTCTGAGCCCGGGGTGACGCGGCCTGGCCCCAGCAACAACGCCGCGGGCGCTACCCGGTCCGCACAGGGGGAGAGTTGTCCGGACGCGATCGGTCTACCCAGTCTGTTTCGCACGGATGTCTGGGTGGAGGAACACGACGATCAGCCGGAGTTGGCAACGGGCGACAGACCCACGGATGTCGGTGTTGTCCGCGAAACGGAGCAACGGACCCCCGCCTTTGGACGTGGTCGGCGTTTTCGCAGAACCGAACGTCCATTCCGCGGCCACTTTTTACGGGCAACGCCCAGTCGCGGGGCAATGGTAGACGTGGCCTGGGCGGACACTGTGCGGGCCGCGGCGCCGTATCAAACCACGCGTAGCGACAACGGCCTGGCGATTCAGATCCATCCGTCCGAGGTGCAGCGTAAAGTCCGGGTCAGCGCACCCGGACGACTCTGGTTGTTCGTGGTGGATATCTCCGGCTCGATGGGTGGGCGTCAGATGAAGCTGGCCAAAGAGATCGCCGTGCGACTGCTGCGCAACACCTATGTGCAGCGGGAAGAGGTCGCGATGATCGCCTTCCGTGAACGTCGGGCAGCACTGCTCTTGGCTCCAGGAAACCAGGCGGAACGAGCCGGTGAAACGTTGCGCGGCCTGACCTGCGGTGGAACAACGCCACTGGAGGAAGGCCTGCGGATGGCGACCTCGGTGCTCCGAAAGCAACAGTCCCGACATCCGAACCGCCCGGCGGCACTCCTACTGATCTCGGATGGCGATGCCAATGTCGGCTCCGGGCGCGGCCACGGGGGAGTGGTCCAAGGTGTCCACGCCGTCGCCGCCAGCTTGGCCGGCCAATCGGCGCTGCACCGGATCTTCCTCGACACCACACCGGACGGAAAGAACGACTTCGCAGCCCGACAATTGGCTGACAAGCTGAACGCAGACCGACTTTCATTGGCGCGGTTCGCACCCAAAGCGGCGAACCGTACCGGTGAGATCACCAACTGGTTGCTGGACCGAACCCTTGCCACTGGGCGAATACGAGTATGACAGCTTACCGACGAGTCGCCGGATGCGATCTGGGCAAGGCAACCGCGCGTTTCGTGCTGATGTCGCTGGACGCCAACGGCAACGAGCAGATCGAATCCACGCAGATCACACCCCACCACGGCCAACCCATGGCGGTCTTCTCCAAGTGGTACCGCGAGAACGATGTCGCCGGATGCAGCGCGTTGGCTGCAACCGGGCTCTATGCCGACGAGCTGGTCTCGAGTTACGTCGAGAGGCTGCCCGAGGATGTCTGCCTCGAGACGGCCCTTCGCTTTCGCAAAGATCTGGTGGGCCCGCTGAACCTGATCAGTATCGGCGCGCGCGGCTACTCTGTGCTCTCGCGAAACGAACGTGGAGAAATCCGCACGTTGGCGAACGACAAGTGCTCGTCCGGCACCGGCGAAACGATGGTCAAGATCGCCGGACGCTTCGGGCTCTCCATCGAAGCGGCAGATGACCTGGCCCAGACCGCCACCAACCGCATCCCGATCACCGCGCGCTGCTCGGTATTCGCCAAGAGCGAGATGACCCATTTTGGCAACCAGGGAAAGCCGGCCAACCAATTATTCGCTGGTTATTTCGACTCGATCGCCCGCTATGCGGTGGCGCTGCTCAAGCGGGTCATGGTCGACGGTCCGGTCCTCGTCATCGGCGGAGGCAGCCAACTTCAGACCCTGGTCAGCGCTATCGGTGATGCCGTACCGAACGATGTCGTCGTCCCCGACCAGTTCTCGCTCTTCGAAGCGCTGGGCGCGGGTTTGCTCGCCGCAGAGCAGGCCGCCCGCAGCGACGTGCAGCTACCTGACGACCCTGAAGCGTTGCTTCAGCCTTCCGCGCACCGCTTTCGCATCCTCCCGGCGGCGAGTCAGTTTCGAGATCGGGTGCAGCGAATGGTCCCGCCTGAGATTCCGGAAGGCGCACAGAACCAACCCACGATCCTCGGGTTGGACCTGGGTTCCACTGGCAGCAAGGCGGTGTTGACCGCCGTCGGCACCGGTGAAATCGTCTGGGACGACTATGATCCAACCCGCGGCAACCCGGTCCAAGCGGCCACGCGGTTGGTCAGCGCCTTGCTCGACGGAACTTCGCCCGACATCCGGGCGATCGGCGTCACCGGCTCCGGGCGCGAAGCGGTCGCCGCCGTGCTGCGCGCCTCTTTCCCGGAGATGGAGGACCGGATCACCGTGCTCAACGAGATCGTGGCCCACGGCACTGCGGCGATTCATTGCGACGAGCGTGACGGTGAGAATCTTTCGGTGGTCGAGATCGGAGGCCAGGACGCCAAGTTCATCCAGATTCGCGGCGGGCAGATCGTGGAGAGCGACATGAACAAAGCCTGCAGCGCCGGGACTGGATCCTTCCTGGAAGAACAGTCCATGTTCTACGGTGTCGAGGACATCGCGGAGTTCACGACCCTGGCACAACAGTCAGAAGGCCCTCCGGATCTGGGGCAGATGTGCACTGTGTTCGTGGCCCAGGCAGCCACTGTCGCCGAGAACGAAGGGTTTACGGTTCCGGAGCTCTTCGGTGGCTTTCAGTACTCGGTGATCCACAACTACATCAACCGGGTCATGGGCGCTCGCAAGTTTGGTGAGCGGATTTTCTTCCAGGGGAAACCGGCCACCGGACCGTCTCTTGCCTGGACCTTGGCGGCGGTAGCGGATCGGGACGTGGTTGTGCCGCCCAACCCGGGGGCAATGGGCGCCTGGGGTATCGGACTCTGTGCCATTCGAGAACTAGGCGAGAACACGCTCATGGCGGCGAGTCCATTCGATGTGCGTCGGTTGCTGGACGCCCACATCGTGGAGACCCAGGAATTTCAGTGCAAGGACGCACGCTGCGGAACTCTCTGCACTATCGAACGCACCACCGTCGAGGTTAGCGGAATCAAGCAAAAAGTGCTTTCTGGCGGCGCCTGCCCCAAGTTCGAGCTCGCCAAGGTCGGGCTCGAGAAGCTGCCGAAAACAGCCCCCAGCGCCATCGACCAGCGAGAGGAACTCCTGGCACCGTATCTGGCCGAGACACCGGGCAAGACCGTCGTCGGCATCCCCTATGTCGGAGCGCTTCACGGCTACTTGCCCTGGTTGACCACGCTGATCCGAGAGCTGGGATTCGGCGTACGGGTCTTGCGTTCCGGTCCGAGCACGCTGACCAAAGGCGAAGAGCGTTGCTTCTCCTACGATTCCTGCGCTCCAGCCAAAGTGGCCCACGGTGTCTTTGACGAGTCGGTCGACTTGTTGTTTTTCCCAAAAATCTTGGACGCGGACGACCCTGATGGCAATGGTGGCAAAACCTGTCCGGTGGAGATCGCAATGCCGGAAGTCGTTGAGCAATCGCTGCGGGCGCGCGGCGTGCAAACGCCCATGCTGCGGCCCAAGCTCTCGTTTCAATCCGGTTTGAGCAACCCGACCTTGCTGGTTGCAATGAAGGCGATGCGGGCGAAGCTCGGCGTTTCCACCGTCGCGTTGACGCACGCGATCCGTGCAGCCGCCACGGCCCAGCGAAGTGTTCGATCCGGGCTAGCCCAAATCGGACGCGAAACTCTGGCCTACGGCGCCAGACACGACGTTCCCGTCGTCGTCGTTGTCGGTGAGCAGCACGTCATCAGCGACCGTATCACCAATGCCGGCATCCCCGCGATCCTCAAGCAGAACGGCGTATTGGCACTGCCGATGGACTGTTTTCCGATTCCCTCCCACATCCCGCCGTTACCGAAAATGGTATGGGCCGATGCCAATCGCGCGCTGCGCGTTGCGGTGGCGGCCCGCGAACGCGGCTGCGTCTTTCCGCTGCTGCTGTCTTCCTTCGGCTGCGGTCCGGCCTCGTTCTTGGAACATCTCTTTGGCTACCTGATGCAGGGCTATCCGCACACCGCGCTGGAGAGCGACGGCCACGGCGGCGCCGCGGGGTACGTGACACGGATCCAGGCCTTTCTGCACACGGTTCGCCAACATGATCGCCGACCCGCGCCTGCCTCGACAAAGCGGCTGGGGCTGCTCAATGGATCTAGCGATCCACCGATCGACCAAGAGCGAGATTCCAAATTGGTCTTTCTATCGGTGGGCGATCGGATGTCGTCGCTGATGGCGGCTTTCTATCGCTCATATGGGTTTGACGCGGAGTCCTCGGGACCGACCAACAGGAAAGCGCTGGCCTACGGGCGACAGGACTGTTCTGGCAAGGAGTGTCTGCCTTACCAGCTCATCTGGGGTTCTTTCCGGGAAGAGCTGGAGAAACAACCGCCGAAGAAGCGGACCGTCCTGTTGCAAGTCCACGGCGAGGGGATGTGTCGCAACTGCATGTTCTCGATGAAAGACCAGATCGCCCTGGAGGAGCATGGCTTGGCGGACACCGTCGCCGTACGCCACGTGCGACCCGAGCCGGGTTACCGAGGGCCGTTTCTCTCCAAGTTCTGGACTGCGGTGGTCGCCTGGGACGTGCTCAGCCAGTTCGCCGGCTACTACCGGCCATTGGAAACCACCGACGGAGAAGTCGACGCACTCTATCAGCACTATGCCGACCGTTTGGAAGCCCTGCTCGAGGAACCGACTCCGGCCGGGAAGGGTGGCTTGGTCAGCCAGGCGTTGTTTGTTCGAAGGGTGACGCTTCTCGTGCAACGAGCCGCTGCGGCCTTCACCCGCTTTCGGCCGACCGCCACGCAGCGATGGGAAATGCGGACCGTGTTTGTCGCCGGTGATATCTACTTGCGAGTCGACGAGTTTGGCAGCGATCAACTGGTCAGGCGGCTCAACGAACGTGGCCTCCATGTCATCATCGATCCATTGTGTGCGCTGGGTGAGTACTTGGTCCAAGAGCGCTCACCAGAACTGCTCGGGCTGCCCACCGGCCTTATCGAGAGTTCGACCGCAAAGCTGGTGATGAGGGGCATCCGGCGGCAACTCTTCAGGGCAGCGCGAGCACAACATCCCTGGTTGCCGATGCCAGACGGACGAGTCGTCGTGAAGCGCTCCAAGCAGCTGCTCGACCAGTACCCCGTAGGAGAGGCTCCCGCAACGATCGGGTCGGTTTTGCACAGTTGGGATCAGCGCACGTGCGACGGCTTCGTGGTCGTGGGCCCCTGGGGGTGTGGTCCGGCGCTGGTCTCCGAAGGTCTGTTGAGACATCAGAGCGAGATCCCGATGCTTTTTCTCTATTGCGACGGCACCCCGATCGATGAACGCAAACTCGATGGATTCGCATTTCAGTTGAGGCGTTCCGCCCAGAGAGTGCCGCAATATAACGGCTAACTAAGGGCCGCTGGGTATGAGCAGGATCCTTCGCTACCGATGCGCCCGGCCGTATGTAGCCCGTCAGAAGAACTCGGACACCCAAGGACTCTAACGTAAGAGACACTTTGCGGTCCCGCCGACCGCGTGCTGATCGCGCAAGCCGCTGAAATGATTGGGTGCGGAAGAGAGGACTCGAACCTCCACGAGTATTACCTCACTAGATCCTTAGCCGACCTTGCAGATCACAAAGCCAACCAATTCACCGGGGCGAGCCGATCAGGAACGCCCGACAACACCCTCGGAAGGCCTCATTTCTCACCAGTGGTGAAGAATCGCGCACGCGATCTGCTCCGCGCCGTAGCGGACGGTGGCGACGTGTCGACCGTGCGGATTCACGACTTTGCAAGCGCGGTCATCCAGGCGCCGGCATTCCAGCTCGCTCAAGAAATCTTGCAAGAAGAGTCCTCTGAGTTCACGGTTCGCAAAGCGCTAGAGTTCGCCTCGATGGTGCTCGGCGCTCATCACCGGGCAGCGCAGGATCTCGAAGGGTGTAAGGGGATCAGGCGGCCGGCGATCCGGGCGAAATGAGTGGAGGCGCACTGGGAAGCGAACCCTAAGCGGACACTCGGTTTTTCCGCGTATCGCTGTCACCCACGGGCCACCCGCACTCTTACTCACGTACCCTGCAGTGCCCTGGAATCCCCCTGCTTGCCCTGCGCTCTGGTCACTATTTGGTCACTGACGATTTCGGCTCGGGCGAACGGGAGAGCGCGCCGCGGCCCATGCGAGTCCACCTCAGAACCCGCTTTCGGCGCTTGGTGCTTGAGGGCGTCCTCGGTCGATCCGAAACACCTTCCCGGGCTACGGGCTCGCCCGCCCTTGGTTAGGTCGTCTTCTCACGCCGGTAACACGAGTTCGAATCTCGTTGGGGTCACCGCCATCACAGAGCCCGGCTTCGGCCAGGCTTTTTCTATTGCCCGGCGCAGCCGGGCAGGGCGATTTCCTCTTTGCTTACGGCGGTGTCGCAATTGCGAACACCGGTCATGCAAATGTTCGCGGACGCAGCATGGCTGATAGCGCCGTATCCTGGGATCCTTTTACGGCCTCAAGGGAAACACTCTGCGCTCGAGATATAGAAGCTACGCGTTTCGCCGAGCTCGGTTTGGCAGCTGCACTCGAAATTGCCCACGTCCTCGCATGAGGTTGCACGGTTGGATGGGGCGCCTTCGGGCGCCGCGTTGACCCCGACGCATTGGTCGCAGTCACCACCTCCCCCGTCCACGTTCCGGCACGTACAGCCTTCGGACGGGTTCATCGCTGGATCCCTACAAGAATTGGCCTGACAGTCGCTATCCTGATCACAGGGACCACTGGGCGGAACGCTGCCGGGCCCTCCGGCCGGATCGGGTTCCTCGCATCCGGGAATCCTGTCTGCAGGCTGCGTCGTAATGCAAGTGCAAGATGAAATCCCGACTTGCTCGTTGTCACAAGCCAGGTTCACGGCACAGTCGACGGTTTGACTACAGGTCTCTCCGGCCTGGACGGACCCTGGAGCCGCACCCACCGATGGACACGCGAGGACGCATTCGCAGGTTGAAACCGCAACTCGATCGTTGTCACAGGTCAGACCCGAACTACAGTCGGGGTCGAACTCACAAGAATTGCCCCCTAGAATGCTCGCACCCTGGCAGACGTTGACACACTCGTAGCCATCTGGGACGGAACAAAACCGGGCGAACCCGTTCGCTGCGGGACACGGATTCTCGAGGTCGAGGGGGTCGCATGCCTCTTGTGATGAGCACCCGGAAGCAACACCAAGACTCACCATGGTGAGCACGGACAAAGCCCCGAAAACAATTGAACTCCTCATGCGCTCCTCCTCGTGTGAGATCTGCTGCAAGCAAACGAAGAACTAGGCGTTGTTGTGAGTAGAGGGGCGCACCCCCTCTTTTGCAAGCTCAATGTTGGTTCTCAAACCCTAAGCACCTGAGATTGCTAAGTTTCTCAGAACCATTCCCCCCCGGGGTGAGGTTTCCCAAGACCATTCCCCCCTGTCGTTCCTCAAAACGCTGTCCGTCGCGAGATGTGAGCCGCGATGCTCGCGAAGGTAACCAAGCGGACAGAGCTCGGACCTTTATGTGCGTTGCCGACAGCTCGACATGCCCGAGTCGCTTTGCGGTAGCCGCCTTGGCCCTACGCAGTACGCGCAGCTGTGCATGGATTGCGGTCGTCGAAGCTCATCATGCTTCCATCCGAAGCTCGTTCCAACTTCGCATCGTTGGGGTCACCGCCATCACAGAGCCCGGCTTCGGCCGGGTTTTTTCTATCGCCGAGCGCAGCAAACTCCAGTTCTCTCCCTGCGCCAAAGCCGGGGCACCCCAGAGCCTCGGGTAAACTCGCAACGGTTCCATCCCTCAATTGAGGAATGTGTTGCGCGGTGAGATGTCGTTCGGAGCACCATGGCCGGCTGCTGTCGCGACGCGAGGGTCTGCAGAGCGAGTTCGCGCTGCGGCTTCAGGCTCGATCTGGCAGTCGCGAGCAGGGCGTACAGCAGGTGAAGCATCGCGGTAGGCCAGCTTGACCCCGAGCGCGCAAACATCAACGATTGCGCGGCCGACGGGGTTTTGAGGAGGGACAGGGACTCCTAC
>QMMB01000142.1 GCA_003647035.1 Deltaproteobacteria bacterium
CTCTGGCACGTCGATAACCACGGACGTAACGAGTACATGCTCATCGAGGTCAACGTGTGAGACCAAGCGACAACCGACGCTTGTCTATAGGCTGAGCAACTTTAAACTATTGTAATCACTGATCTTTGACGGCCTGCATCCCTGCCTCGCAGGGTCCTGAGTCGTCCCCTTGCCGAACCCATATCAATAAGGAAACCTAGGCTCATGCGTCTGATAACTCTATCAATCATCTTAACTCTCTTACTCATTGGTTGTGGCGATGCCGGCACGCCCGGAAGCGGCGCGGCAGGCTCGGGCGGCGACGCTGGGACCGGCGGCAGTGGCGGAACCGGGGAGTTCACCACGATGCTCAGCCACACCTACGATCCGATCGAGGTCGACGTAGGCGAAGAGCTCACCAACATCTGCCAGAGCTGGGTGCTCGACAACGACGAGCCGATCTACGTGAGGAAGGTTCGACAGACCAACGAGGGCGGCTGGCACCATTCCAACTGGTTCTTCGTCCCGGAGGCGGCCTACCCGCCAGACTACGACGTCGAGGGTCCGGATGCCACGCTCGAAGGCACGTGGAAGTGTCGTGATCGGAGCTTCCGTGAGTACCTAGCGGCCGCGGCTGGAGGCGTCTTCTTCGCCCAATCGACCCAGGCTTTGGAAGAGCTTCAAGCCTTCCCAGACGGCTCTGCGCTCGAGATTCCGCCGCACAGCGTGATCGTGGGCAGCGTGCATCTCTTGAATATTTCGGCCTCGCCGATCGCAAGTGCGATTACCATGGAGGTCGAGACGGTCCCGGCCGACGATGTGGCCGTCCGACTGACCCCCTACAGCTTCGCCATTAGCAACCTCAGGATTCCTCCCGCGGTCGACGGTGTTCCGACCGAATCCCGGACCGCGATGCTGTGCGACCTACGAGCGCCGTTCCTGGAGCACCTTCAGGAAGATGTAGTCGACTACAACGTCTACTACGTGCTCGGGCACTATCACCAATGGGGCAACTTCTTCAATCTCAGCTTCGTCCAGGAGGACGGGACTCGGGAGACGATCTTCGAGATCAAGAATCGCATTGGCGAGCCGATTGGCTCGATCATCGACCCCCCAATGAACAACAACGGCGCTCCGATGCTTCGTTCGGAATGCGGCTTCATCAACAACACCGATGAGACGTTGACCCGCGGCTTGCAGTACGGCGAGATGTGCGACTTCCTCGCGTACACCGATGCCAATCTCAAGATTGGCGCCAGTGGTGGCTCGAACGACGGTATCCCGGACGACATGGTCGACGGCATCGAAGTCCACGAGCTCGATTGTGGCCCCATCACCGGCTTCAAAGCCTACGCCGACTAAACAGCGCACACTAGGTAGTGCCGCTAGACGTTGAAGCGGAAGTGCATGATGTCGCCATCGTGCACGACATAGTCTTTGCCTTCGACGCCGAGCTTACCGGCTGCCTTCACGGCTTGCTCAGAGCCATGCTCGAATAGGTCCTCGCACTTCATGACTTCGGCGCGAATGAACCCGCGTTCGAAGTCGGTGTGGATCTTGCCGGCAGCCTGGGGCGCCTTCGTGCCTCGGTCGATCGTCCAGGCATGCACCTCGGGCTCACCTGCCGTGAAGTACGTGATGAGGTCGAGGGCCTCGTAGCCCGTGCGAATCACCTTGTGCAGGCCTGGTTCGTCGAGGCCGAGCGATTCGATGAACTCTGGGCGCTCCTCTTTCGGGAGCTGCATGATCTCCGCCTCGATCTCGGCGCTGATCGCGACGACCGGGACCCCGCGCTCCTTACCGAGCGCGGTGACTTGGGAGACGAGCGGGTCGTTGTCGAGGTAGGCGAGCTGGTCGTCCTTGACGTTGACGACGAAGAAAGAGGGCTTGTTGGTGAGCAGGAACATGTCGCGGAGCACCAGGGCCTCGTCTTCGTCGTCGGGCGCGATCGCCGTCGCCGGCTTTCCCTCGTCGAGGGATGCTTCGAGGCGTTTGCACAGCGCGACGGCCTTACTTTCGAACGCGTCCTGCCCCTTCGCGGCGCGCTCGGCCTTGTCGAGACGCTTCTGAACCGTTTCGAGGTCTTTGAGAATGAGCTCGGTCTCGATCGTCTCGATGTCCGCAAGCGGGTCCACCCGGTTGTCGACGTGCACGATGTTCTCATCCTCGAAGCAGCGTACGACGTGGGCCACCGCGTCGGCGTCGCGAATGGTGCTCAGGAATGCGTTGCCCTTGCCTTCGCCTTTAGAGGCGCCACGCACAAGGCCCGCGATGTCGACGAACTCGACGGTCGCCGGCACGATCTTCTTCGGGCCGTGAATCGCGACCAACTGGTCGAACCGGGGGTCAGGGACCGGGACGATGCCGATGTTTGGATCGATGGTACAAAACGCGTAGTTTGCCGCTTCCGCTTGCTTCTCGGATAGGGCGTTGAAGAGGGTCGACTTTCCGACATTGGGTAGGCCGACGATACCGACTGACAAAGCCATGGGCCGTGCTTTAGCGCGTGGTCGTCAGGAGGGCCACTCAGGGCAGCCAAAGCCTGCCGATCAGGAAAAGGCCGGCGGCCAGGATCGCGGTGAACGGCACGGTAATGAACCAGCTCGCGATGATCCCGCTCACCACTCTGGCGTTGATGGCGCCAATGCCTCGAGCGAAGCCGACCCCAATCACGGCGCCCACCAGTGTATGCGTGGTGCTCACGGGCAGCCCCAGCTTGCTCGCCATCACGATCGTGGTCGCCGCTCCAAACTCCGCCGCGAAGCCGCGTGACGGGGTGAGCTCGGTGATCTTCTTTCCGATCGTGGCCATGATCTTGTAGCCGTAGGTGGCGAGGCCGACGACGATGCCCAGCGCGCCGATCAGAAGAACGCGGTACGGCACGGCCACCTCCGCGCCCAGCTGACCCGAGGTGGCTCCAAAGACGGCTGCCATGGGGCCCACGGCGTTGGCGACGTCGTTGCTTCCGTGGGCAAACGCGACAAAGCACGCGGTCATCACCTGCAGAACCAGGAAGACGCGTTCGGCGCGATAGCTGTGCTCGTCTTTGTCTTCGGAGGCGAGGCGAGTAGCCCGGCGCAAGAGCGGAACCGAGAGGATGCTCGCTAGTAAGCCTACCGCCACTGCGATACCGAGCGAGGAACCGAGCCCCAAGTCGAGCTTCAAAGGCTTCAGCCCCTTGAACAGCACACTGAGCGCGAGGATCGCGAAGATCGGGAACACCATGATCGGGCCCCAGCCTCGCAGGGCCAACAGTGGCCGGTGAACGTTCAAGATACGGTTCTTGATGAACACGAACCCGAAGTACCCGAGGAACCCGCCGAGCAGCGGAGAGATGATCCAACTCGCGGCAATCTTGACCATCATCGACCAATTCACCGCCTCGAAACCGCCGGCGATGAGGCCGAAGCCCATCACTGCGCCGACGATGCTGTGTGTGGTCGACACAGGCCACCCGGCATACGTTGCAATGTTCAGCCACAGCGCTGCCGCGATTAGGCAGCACGTCATTCCGATGGCGATCACCATTGGATCTCCGCCGAGCGCATCCATATCGACGATGCCCCTGCGGATGGTCTTCGTCACCGTGCCGCCCGCCAGCATGGCGCCACCGAACTCGAAGATCGCCGCCACGATGATCGCTCCCCGGAGGGTGAGTGCACCCGACCCGACGGAGGTGCCCATGGCATTGGCCACATCGTTGGCCCCGATGTTCCAGGCCATGTAGAGGCCGGCGATGGCTGCAACGGCCAGGACGATCGTGGTCAGCTCCATGGAAACCGCCTATCCGGCGACGAAGAGCCGGAACTGATCCCCTACGTTTTCCGCATGATTGGCCATGTCGCCAATCTTGTTCAGGACTTTGGTCCACATGAATACCGCTGCGGGAGGCATATTGTCCTCCTCCTTGAACAAGACCTTCGCGCATTGATCCTGAATCTTGTCGGCTTCGTGCTCGGCGCGTCCGAGAATCGCCGACTGTTCGAGGACCCGCTCCGCAGGAGGTCCGGAGAAGCCCGATTCGACCAAGTCGTCGATCAAGTCGATGAGCTTTGCGGCCTCGTGAACCGTGTCCAACGCGCTCTGCACGAAGAGCTGCAGAACGGGCTTCATCTCGTCAGGGACCGTCAACGGGCGAATCGTGAGCAGCACCCCGACATCCTCGGCGCAGTCCGCGATGGCGTCCATCTCGCTGATCAGCTTGAGTACATCTCGTCGGTCGACCGGCATCATCAACCGGACCGGCATCTTCGAGCGAGCCGCGTTCTTGGCGTCGTCGGCCTTTCCTTCCATCGCGCTGATCTCTTTGGCCAGACGCTCGACGCCGGCCTGATCGCCCTTCGCGAGCAACTCGATCAGGTCCTGAACTCGATCGCTGGTTCGCATCACCTCGACCATCAGGTCACCCACTTTGGGGAGGGGATTGCGCGCAAGCAGGTTCGCAAGTGGTATTCTCATGGCACCTCGGGGCCGAGCGTAGCAGGCTTCGCCGAGAAAAAAATGGGTTCAAGAATCCTAGTCGTAGAGGACGAGACGGACCTGGCCGAATTGGTTGCGTTCAACCTGCGCGGCGCGGGTCACGACGTCACCGTTGCCCACGACGGCAACACTGCCTTGGCCGAGATCCAGCGGAGCCAACCGGACTTGGTGGTGCTCGACGTGATGTTGCCGGATATTTCGGGCCTCGAAGTGTGTCGGCGCCTCCGGCGGAACGCCCAAACGGTGCGCCTGCCCGTGATCATGCTGACTGCCAGAAGCGATGAGGTCGATCGCGTGGTTGGCTTCGAGGTGGGCGCTGACGACTACGTGCCCAAGCCTTTCAGTCCGAGGGAGCTCGTGCTGAGAGTAGAGGCGATCCTCCGGCGAACGATTCCCCCCGCCGAGGTCGAAGGTCCGCAGGTGATCGCGCTGGGCGATCTCGTCATCGACGTTCCCGCGCACCGGGTCGAGGTCCAAGGTGAAGAAGTTCTCCTGACCGCGCTCGAGTTCCGGTTGCTTCTCGATCTTGCGAGCCGCGCGGGCCGTGTCCAGTCCCGGGACGCGCTTCTCGAACGGGTGTGGGGGTACTCACCCGACGTCGAGACTCGGACGGTCGATACCCATGTGAAGAGGCTCCGGGAAAAGCTCGGCGAGGGCGCTTTACACATCGAGACGGTGCGTGGTGTCGGCTACCGGGCCCTCAAGTCCTAGAGGGGTTTCGAGTGGACGGATCGGCTCTCTGGGGCCGCGAGGGCGCATCAGGTCCACTCGAAACCCCTCTGGGTTGGTCAAGCGCCGGACCCCGCGTATTGTGTCGCTGTGATTCACCGGTACACACTGGTTGGCGGTGCCATCGGGCTCATGACGGCCGCTTTGCACGCCTTTGCGCGTGCCGTTCTCCCGGCCGCAGCCGCCTGGGTGGTCGTGCTCATCGCGGTGGCGCTGGGATGCCTCGTTGGCTGGATGGCATCGCGCCGGGACGCGCTCGATACGCAGCGTCTACAAGAGGTGATCGAAGCGCTCACGGACCGAGACTTCGAAAGGCGTGCTCGGCTCAGCAGCCCGGGACAGATCGGCGATCTCGGGCGCTCACTCGACGCCTTGGCGGAGCGCCTTTGGACCGGCGACAAGAAGAAGCGCAGTCGTAAAGACCGCCTTCGGACGATTCTCGATGCAATGGCCGAGGCCGTCATGGTGACGGATTCACACGGCCGCATCACACTCACCAATGAGGTGCTGAGCGGTCTGGTGGGGTTCGATGTCGAAGGTAGGACTGCCGTCGAGGCGATTCGTCATCCGGACTTCCATTTAGCGATCGAAGAGGCGCAGCACGGCGTGTCCGCCGTACTCGAGTTTGAGATCGACGCAGTAGACGGCGGGGTTCGTCGCGTGCTTCGAGCCTCGGTGTCGCCCTTGCGCCATCGGCAAGGCGTGGTCACCGTCTTTCACGACGTCACCGCCGAGCGGGTCGCCGATCAGATTCGAAGGGATTTCGTTGCGAACGCGAGTCACGAGCTGCGCACGCCGCTGACGGCGATTCGAGGGTTTGCCGAGACCCTTCGAGAAGGGGCGATGAACGATCCCGAATCGGAGAAGCGTTTCCTCGACGTCATTCTCCGGCATGCCCGCCGTCTGCAGGCGCTGGTGGATGATTTGGCCGATCTGAGTCGCTTCGAGGGCGAGGAGCTCCACCTGGAACTCGGGCCTGTCCCCGCGGGGGCCTTGTTGGACGAAGTCGTGCGGGGGCTCGAGTCCCAGTCCAAGGCCAAAGGACTGAACGTGGTCTGCTCGGGGCTCGACGAAGTGCTCCCGGTGATGGCCGAGGAACGCGCGCTCGAGCAGGTGCTCGTCAATCTCGTCGACAACGCGATCAAGTACACGCCGGAGGATGGGGAGGTGCGGGTCGGAATCGCGGAGGTAGAAGATGACGTCGTCATCGAGGTCGCGAACTCCGGCCCCGGGATCCCAGCCAAACACCTTCCCCGCGTGTTTGAGCGGTTCTACCGGGTGGACGCGGGGCGCTCCCGCGAGCTCGGCGGCACGGGCTTGGGGCTCTCGATCGTGAAGCATTTGGTCGCCCAGCTCGGGGGCAGGATCACCGTCGATAGCGGTGGCGGCTGGACCCGATTCCAGCTCAGGGTGCCTCGCGTCGATAGCCCCAGGAGCGACACACGCGTGTCACGCAGCTGACACATGAAGCTCGTAACAAGCAGGCAAATGACACCTGCAAGAATCATTTGTAACGCGCTCGTTGGGCTCCTCGTGCTCAGCGCCTCTACCAGCGCCTTCGCCGAAGACGCTGAGACAGGCGACGCTTCGGCCGACGATGCGATCGGGAAGCTTCCCGAAGAACAACAGAAGTCGGTCCAGCAAGCGATCGAAGACGCCGAAGCGTCCGAAGGGACGACGGTGATCGTCGTCCCGCCTCCTGCGCCGACCATGCGCGAGTACGACCCTGCGTCCGAGACCGACCAAGAAGCAGAAGCCGAGGAAAGAGTCCCGGGCGTAACGCTGCACCCCAAGGGCGAAGACGAGATGATGGGGGATCACATCGTCGATCGCGGGGACATCAAGTTCAGGCCTGGCAAGGGCGTCGAGATCAATAGCGCCGATGACGACTTCCAGCTGCGCATCCGGGTTCGCGTGCAGATGCTCTACACGCTCGTCCATGGTGACCCTGGGCCGAAGGAGGCGGACGAGCCCAACGAAAACCTCAACGACTTCCGGCTCCGTCGTGCGCGCTTCGTTTTTCAGGGGCATGCCTTTGGCGAACACAACCAGTTCAAGCTGGAGATGGACCCCCTGCGCAGGGACAACGTCGTCCTCGACTACTACCTCGATTTCACCAAGAACCGGGATATTCAGGTTCGCGTCGGGCAGTACAAGATCTCGTCGAACCGGCAGCGGGTGATTTCATCGGGCAACTTGCAGATGGTCGACCGGTCGCGCATCAACGCGGAGTTCTCGCTCGATCGAGACATGGGGATCGACATTCGATCGCGCGATTTTCTCGGCAAGAACAAGATGCGCTACGTGCTTGGTGTCTCGACCGGCAATGGCCTCAACAACCCCGAGTTCACCGACTTCGCGATGGTGTACCTGGCGCGCGTCGAGTACCTCCCGATGGGCATCTTCCGCGACTACAGTGAAGTGGATTTCGCTCGAACGAAACCCCGGCTGTCCATCGGTGCAACGTACTCGTTCTTCGACAACGCGAACCGCGACCGCGGCATGATCGGCCTGCCCTTCTCGGACGGTGGCACGGCCGACTATCATTTCGTGTACGTGGACGCAATGTTCAAGGCACGCGGCTTTTCGGCGATCACCGAATTCGCCTTCCGAACCGGCACACGCAAGATCGGTGACATCACGATGGACCCGGACGGCAACCCGATCGTCCCGACCGACCCACGCAATGGCCTTGGTTGGATGCTGCAAGCAGGTTACCTGATTCCGAATGCGCGCTTCGAGCTCGCGGGCCGAGGCGC
>QMMB01000143.1 GCA_003647035.1 Deltaproteobacteria bacterium
CCTCCCCTCGGTCGCTCTCGTGTGCAATCTCATCGTCGTCACGGGCGGCGTCTGGCAGTACTGGCGCTCGGGCGCCTTGAAGATGTCGTTCGCGCTCCCCTTCGTCGCGCTTTCAATTCCGATGGCGTGGTTCGGTGGCACCATGCCGATTCAGCGAGAGACGTTCGTGATGTTCCTCGGGCTCTCTTTGCTCGCCGCGGGCATCGCGATGTGGATACAGGCGCCTGAAGGGAAATCTTCCCCGCCAGGCTCGCCGGTGGTCATCTGGTTCGTCGGTTTGCCGGTGGGCGGCGCGATCGGTTTCCTCTCCGGCATGGTCGGCATAGGCGGAGGCATTTTCCTGTCTCCCTGCCTGCACCTGCTCCGCCTCGCGGACTCGAAGCGCATCGCCGCCACATCGAGCTTCTTCATCATGGTGAACTCGATCGCGGGACTCGTCGGCCAAACGATGAAGCACGGCACCACCGCACACCTGAGCCAGCTCACCGAGTACGCATGGCTGTTCGTCGCGGTCCTCCTTGGGGGCCAGATCGGAAGCCGCCTCGGCACCCAACTGCTCTCCGGACGCATCGTCAAACGGCTCACCGCGGTGCTGGTGCTCTACGTCGCCGGGCGCATGCTCTATCTGAGCTTCGCCTGAAGCCGCTTCAGCTGGGCATCGACCACGGCTTGGCCGAGCGGGACCCGTCACGGCGTCAAGACGCTCGCGCGCGTGAATTGAGGATCGCGACGATCGAACCGGCGCGCACCACGGCGATCACGTAGGCCCCTCCACGATCGAAAATGTGGTCGTGCACTTGGTAGAGCAAGAGGCTTACACCCATGCCGACGCCGTAACGGAACCAAGGCTGCTCGCGCCAGACGATCTTCTGCCGCTTGGTGATGACTGCAACCAGAGGCCAAAACGAGGTTGCCGCCAGATAGGCACGGTACGGCTCTCCCATCTCGGCGACGAGCCGTCGGTCTTGGTGCAACCCGCCGACGAACGCAAGAACGACCACCCCAATGAAGAACACAAACGTCACCGTCGTCGGAGCGAGTAACGCGTGTGCCGCCGCCCAAATCGCGATGCCCGAGAAAAACGGATGCCGCGTGATCTGCTGCACCCCGCGTACGGGCCTCACGCGATGGCGGAACACGGCCATCGGAAGCGCCGGGTAGATCAGGATCGCTGCGACGAACAGCGAGAAACCGGCCACGGACAGCGCGATCAGGGCCCCACGCACGGGCGGAATCGTGACCACGAAGGCCAGGTGCGGATCGGCAAGGCGGTGCAGCGCGACGTAGTGGACCAACGCGGCGAACGTGCCGATGGCAATCGCCGAGTAGATGGCGACGAAGGCGCCCTCACCGAGACCACGCACGAGACGGCGACGGATAGGCCCCAGCGTAGGCACGACATGCGTGCCACCGAACAAAAGCCACAACAGCACCGTAACCCATCCTTCTTCCATCGGCTCGCACTAGCCTAGGACGGTTTGTGCCCGTTCCCAAGGGGGGGCTGCTAGACTCCGACGCGTCATGAAGGTTCTCCACGTCTGCGCGGTGGCGTTCGGGCTCGAGACCCTGCTCTTGCCGCAAATCGACTACCTCGCGAGTCGCGGACTGACGGTCGAGGCGGCGTGCTCACCCGACACGCGCGTCGACGCGCTCCGCGCCCGCGGTTACGTCATCCACGAAATCTCCGTGGATCGGAGGATCGCGCCTGGGCCAAACTCCAAGAGCGTTCTCGAGCTGGGCCGGTTGATGCGCGCGGGAAAATACGACCTCGTGCACACCCACGCGCCAGTCGCCTCGGTGCTCGGGCGTGTGGCCGCGAAGCTCGCCGGCGTCGAACGCATCGTGTACACGGCTCACGGCTTCTACTTTCACGAGCACATGCCACGACAGAAGTACGCGCTCTACCACGGCATCGAGAAGTCGGTCGCACAGATCACCGACCGCATCCTGGTGCAAAGCCAGGAGGACTACGACACCGCGGTGACCAGCGGCCTCGGCTCCGCTAAGAAGATCAAGTACCTCGGCAATGGGATCGATTTGAGCCGTTTCGACCCAAGAGCAAGCCATAGCGCCAACCGAACGCGACTGCGCCGCGAGCTCGGCATCCCCGAAGCCCGATCGCCCATCCTCGGCATCACCGGGAGGATCACCGAAGAGAAAGGATTCGGCGAGCTCGTGGAGGCTCTCTCGCTCCTTCATGCCGACTTCCCGGAGGCGCACTTGATCGTCATTGGCGGGCAGCTGTCGACCGAACGCGACGCGTTTCAGGACAAGCTCATCGAGTTCATCAGCGACCATGGGCTCCGATCGCATGTCACCTTCACGGGCTTTCGAAGCGACGTCCAGGAGCTCCTCGGCCTGCTGGACCTCTTCGTCTTGCCTTCGTATCGCGAGGGACTTCCGCGATCGGTGCTCGAGGCGATGGCCATGGAGCTGCCGGTGGTGGCAACCAACATTCGAGGTTGTCGCGAGGCTATCGTGGATGAAGTGACCGGTCTGCTGGTCCCCGCCAGGAACGCCCGGGCGCTCTCCGAGGCAGCCCGCAGAATCCTCGTCGATCCGGATCTCGCGCTGCGCATGGGGAAGGCTGGGCGAGAGCGTGTCGTCACGACGTTCGATGAGCGGTTCGTCTTTGCTCGCCTCGAGAAATGCTATCGAGAGCTCGGCGTGGTCTTCACATGAGGGTGCTGATCACCGGCGCAACGGGTTTCATCGGCCGGCACTTGATTCCAGTGCTCGAGGCGCAAGGACATGAGCTGACGCTCGGCTTGCGCAACCTTGATACGGCCGCCCGCTTGCCGAAGGGCGAAGCGGGGAGCCAGCAACGCAGGGTCGTCGTCGGTGAGATCGACGAGCACACCGACTGGCGCGAGGCGTTGCAGGAGGCCAACGCTGTGGTTCATCTTGCGGCGCGTGCTCACGTCCTCGATGAAGGATCCGGCGAAGAGGCGGCTCTCACTCGAATCAACGCACGGGGAACTCGACGACTCGTCGACCAGGCCGTCGATGCGGGCGTCGAGCGCTTCATCCTGATGAGCTCCATTGGAGCCGTGACGACGCGAAGCGATGTGTGCGTCACGCTCCACACCCCGTGCACGCCAGACACGCCGTACGGGCAAAGCAAGCGATCCGCAGAGTGTGCGCTCATCGAACGGGCCACCGGAAGCCACATGGGCTGGACGATTCTCCGGCCGACGCTCGTCTACGGGCCCGGCAACCCCGGCAACATGCGGCGGCTCATCGCACTGGTGAAACGGGGCTTGCCCCTTCCGCTCGGCGCGATTCGCAACCGTCGGAGCTTCACCTTCGTTCGGAATCTCACGGACCTCATCGAGGTCGTCCTCTCCCACCCGAACGCCAGAGACGCGACGTTCCTCGTCGCCGACGGAGATGATCTGTCTACGCCGGAGCTCGTCGACAAGATCGCTCTGAACGTCGGGGTGCGAACGCCGCTGATCTCGGTCCCCTTGCCCCTGATACGTGGTATCGCCCAAGCAAGCGATGCATGGACCGCCGCGACTGGGGCTGCCGTCCCGTTCGGAACGCCGACCCTTCGACGGCTCGAGTCCTCGCTGTACGTGGATATCGAGCCACTTCGCACAAAACTCGAGTGGTCGCCGCCTTTCAGCGTCGACGAGGGCCTACGATGCATGCTGACGCCGCAGTAACCTGGACGGTCCTATCGCTGCTCGCGTTCGTGCTGAGCTGGGTCGGCACGTGGACGCTGCTTCGGCATTTCGCACATCGCTTCATGGATCTGCCAACGCAGCGAAGCTCACACACCATGCCCACACCGCGTGGCGGGGGTATCGCATTCGTGCCGGCGTTCCTCGCGGTCGCCGCCGTCGCCGCGTGGGTTGTACCCGTCGAAGATCGCGGGACGGTCCCTGCGCCCTACCGGGTCGCCATGGTGCTGCTGCCACTCTTGCTCGTGGGCGCCAGGGACGACTCACGAGGTATCCCCGCGCGCGTTCGCTACTTGGTGCACCTCGCCTCGGGCGGGCTTGCGGTCTTTTGGTTCGGTCCGCTGCCGGGGCTCGAGCCGATCTTCGGAGGCTTCGGCGCGCCATGGCTGGGCGCCGTCGTCACCGTCTTCACGTTCACCGCACTGATCAACTTCTACAATTTCATGGACGGCCTGGACGGCATCGTCGGCGGAACGAGCGCCGTGCAGCTCGCGTTTTTCGCGTTCTACCTGCATCAGCCGGTTTGGTGGCTCTTGGTGGCCGCCCTGCTCGCCTTTCTCCTGTGGAATCGGCCACCCGCAAACATCTTCATGGGCGATTCGGGCAGCACGGTCCTAGGAGGCGCCGTCGCCCTCGCTCTGCAGCACGCACCGGACGCGAAAACCATGTGGTGGGCAGGCGCCGTGACCGCCCCGCTCCTGGCGGATGCGGTCTTCACCCTCCTTCGCCGCCTCGTCCAGCGCGAGAACATCTTCGACGCACACAAGTCCCACATCTACCAACGCCTCAACCAGTCTGGCTGGTCCCATGGGCGCGTTTCGGCCACGTACGTCGCCGTGACCGTGCTTGTCGCATACTTCGTGACGAGCTTGAGCTGAACTACAGCGTGTCAGTTGATGTTGAACACGTCGTCTCTGATTTCGTTGCCGATGCTCGTGTTGCGACGAATCACTACCTTGCGCGCTGGGCTACCCACGGTGGATGTACTGCTCGAGTTGGTCGATGGTTATGTCCTGCTCGGCGACGATGCTTCGTACCAGGTCACCTATCGACAGGATACCGAGGAGCTCGCCACCCTCCATCACGAGCAAGTGCCGCGTCCGCTTGCCCGTCATGATGGCCATGCACTCGCGCGTCGTGTCCTCGCGCCCAACCGACAAGACCTCATCGGCCATCGCTTCGCTCACGGGCGTGGTCGGAGAAGCCTTACCTTTGAGGAACACGTTGCGCGCATAGTCGCGCTCCGTGATCAAGCCGACGACCCGAGTACCGTCGAGCACCACCAAGGCGCCAATGTCGAGATCGGCCATCCTCTTGATGGCGTCGTAAACCGTGGCGCCGGGGGCAGTCGTTTCGACGCCGTGACCCTTCTGGTTCAGTAGTTGAGCAACCGTGGCCATCTCCCATCTGAGACTACCACCTTCCCCCAAGGCGTAGAAGGCGCCGTGAGCCAGACCCCGAGGCTAGCCCTCATCACGCTGGATCTACCTGCTATTCCCCTGGGTGACACGGCAACTACTCAGGTTGACCGGTCACAAGGGCAGGGACTAAAATTCCAAGCCAAAGGAGTCGGATGATGGGCAAGCGGGTCACCTACGAGCGTTCGGAAAGTTTCAGCACGATCACCATGGATGACGGCAAGGTGAACGCCATGTCCGTCGGTATGATGGCAGAGATCAACGCCGCCCTCGATCAGGCACAGGAGCATCGGTCTGTCGTCATCCTGACCGGGAAAGAGGGCGTTTTTTCAGCCGGCTTCGATCTCGCGGTTTTCAAACAAGGCCCGGAGCCGCTACTGGAAATGCTCCGAGTCGGCGCGAGGCTTGCCGAGCGCCTGTTGTCGTTTCCGTTTCCGGTGATCGTGGCATGCAGCGGGCACGCCATCGCCATGGGCTCGTTCCTACTGATGTCATCCGACGTTCGCATCGGTACCGAAGGCCCCTTCAAGGTTGGCATGAACGAGGTCGCCATCGGGATGACCCTTCCCTATTTTGCGGTCGAAATCGCTCGGCATCGGCTCGCGACGCCGTACTTCAACCGCGCGGCGATCCTCGCGGAGATGTACACGCCGCAAGAGGCCATCGCCCCCGGCTTCCTCGACCGTGTCGCTTCGTCCGAGCAGTTGTTGGGCACGGCTCGCGAGACCGCCACCGCGCTGTCGAAGCTCGACATGGCTGCCCACGCGGCGACCAAACTCCGAGTACGGGGCCCGCTGCTCGAGGCGCTCGACCAAGCGATTACTTCCGAGCTGGCTTGATGAACCGGAGCGTCATCCGATCGCTTTCCCCGATCGCAACGAACTTGGCGCGATCCTTTTCGCCCAGGCGAAGGGTGGGCGGCAAGGTCCAGACGCCCGCCGGATGATCCGCCGTGTCCTTGGGGTTGGCGTTGATCTCAGACCTCTCGACGAGACGAAAGCCCGCGTCCCTGGCGAGCCTCTTGACGTGTGCCTCGGTGACGTAGCCGCTCTGCACCATCTGCGCGCGACTGGCGCCCTTCGGCGCGCGATGCTCCACGACACCCAACACACCTCTGGGCTTTAGCGCCGCAAACATGGCCTCGAACATGGCGGGTGCGTAGTCGCCCTTCATCCAGTTGTGAACGTTCCGAAACGTGAGCACCATGTCGGCGGTTCCCGGCGGCGCCATTTCCGTCCGCTCGGGGATCGAGAGCTCGGTCACGACGACCTTGTCGTACAGCTCGGGGTTCGCGGCGAGCTTGGCTTCAAAGTCTTGCTGAACCTTCTTGCGCCACGCCGGCGTCCGTTTCGCGGTCAGGGCAAAGCCTGCCGCATAGTACTTGCCGTTCTCGCGAAGCACCGGGGCGAGAATCTCCGTGTACCAGCCGCCACTCGGCCAAACCTCCACCACCGTCATCGAAGGGTCGAGGCCGAGGAAGCTCAACGTTGGCTGCGGATGGCGAAAGCGGTTGCGAGCCGCGTTTCCAGGCGCGCGGTGGGGCCCGTGCGTCCACTGCGCCACCGCGTTCGGAACAGGAGACGCGGTCACCGACGCGCCCGCTACGAGCGCGAAAGCACCAACGACGACAAATGCGAGAGTGAAACGACGCATCGTTCGAAACGATGGGGCATCGACACGTGCACGGCAACCCCGAGGGTCGCTTGACGGGCTCGAGGCCATCGCCAACTATCCGGCTCTCTTTGGCCTCTAGGCGGGGAATCTCTTCACGTGTGCGGCATCGCGGGATTGCTATCAGTCGATCAACAGGCAGTGCCCGACGTCGCCACGGTACGTCGCATGTGCGACGCGATGGTCCACCGCGGCCCGGATGACCACGGCTTGAGAAAGGCCGGCGCCTGCGTGCTCGGCCACCGCCGTCTGTCGATCATCGACCTACGCCCCGAAGCTGCACAACCCATGACAAACGAAGACGACACCATCTCGGTGGTCGTCAACGGAGAGATCTACAACTTCGTCGAGCTCCGAAAGGACCTCGAAGGGCGTGGACACCGCTTCAAGTCGCGATCCGACTCGGAGGTCGTGCTGCATCTCTACGAAGAACATGGTGTCGATTTCGTCGACCACCTCCGCGGCATGTTCGCTTTGGCCGTGTGGGACGAGCCGCGCCGGCGTCTGCTGCTAGCTCGGGACCGCTTCGGCAAGAAACCGCTCTTCTATCACGCGGGGCGGCGGGGGCTGGTGTTCGCATCCGAGCTCGGCGGCTTGGTCGCGTCGGGGAGCTTCGAGAAACGCCCCGACCTCGATGCCATCGACGAGTTCATCACCTTGCAATACGTCCCGGCGCCGCGGACGGCATTCGATGGCGTCAAGAAGCTGCCTGCGGGGTATCGACTGGTTTGTGAGAACGGCGTGGTCCACGAACCTGAAGCCTACTACCGGCTGCGCTTCGACCAGCCGCGCAACGACGGAAGTGTCGAAGATATGAAGCGCGAGCTTCTCGATCTCGTCGAAGAGTCCGTTCGCATCCGTATGGTTTCCGATGTCCCTCTTGGTGCGTTCCTGTCCGGCGGCCTCGACTCGTCGTTGATCGTCGCCCTCATGGCGCGGCACACGTCGCAACCCGTGAAGACGTTTTCGGTCGGCTTCCCGAGCCAGGACCGCAGCGAGCTTCCCTACGCGAAGATGGTGGCAGACCGGTACGGGACCGATCATCACGAAATGGTGGTCGAACCCGACATGACCTCGGTCGTTCCCGACTTGGTGCGTCACTACGGGGAGCCCTTCGCCGACACCTCCGCTCTTCCAACCTGGTACCTCTGTCAATACACCC
>QMMB01000144.1 GCA_003647035.1 Deltaproteobacteria bacterium
CTCGCGTCCTATCCTTGCCTGCCCGAGCTGGAAGCCGCCGAAATCACCTGCTTGCTGGGATAGAAAAAAGGGCACCCACGGATGCTGGGTGCCCTTTAGCTACGAGCTCAACTGGTGTGCGTTAGTCGCAGTCGCCGCTGGCTGGGAGACCCGAGCAACGGTCGAACCCTGGCGTGCAATCCTCCCTGCATCGGCACGCGACGCACGTCGCCGAGGTCGGGTTGCTGCATCCCTCGCTGGCGCAGTTTGCCGCGCTGCATGACACGCTGTCGCCGTAGCACATCATGCACTCACCCGAGAGCGTAGACCCGGTGATCTCTTCGATCAGCTGCTGGGTGCACTCCTCGACGCACACGGTGAGCGCGTCGATGGTTTCCTGCGGGCAGCCCAGGACTGCGCAAATGAGCACCGCCTGAGCCTCTTGTCCGCAGCCGGGGTTCTTGGGATCAGAGTTTTGCGATCCAAAGACGCAATCGCTGGCAATTGCCGAGGCCGCGTCGGAGCCCATTTCCGTCATGCCATCATCGTTGAGGTACTCGAGGTCCATATAGACTGCTGCGTCGTCTGGGTTGGTGCATGCGCCACCGACGGACATTCCACCGGTGCCACCGGTGCCACCACCGGTACCAGAGGTGCCACCGGTGCCACCGGTGCCATCCTGCGGCACACAGAGCCCATCGTTGTTAACGATTTGGCCAGGCGGGCATCCATTGACGGGTGGGCCGCTGTCGCAGCTTGCGACTGCAGCGCCGGCCAGTGCGAGAACCCAAATAAGATTGGTTAGTTTCATGGTTGGTTCCTTTCTATTGGCCATACCCGGTTAGAAAATCATCGCTGCGCGGAGCCCTACGGTCCACAGCCAGGCGTCGTTGAAGCCGGCGTTCGTAAATGCCTTGCCGGGTTGCATCATGCCGGTCTCTAGGTCGAGCCATATGATGTCCTTGGCACCCATCTTTGCGCGGAGGGCGAGGTCCGCCTCCCAACCGTAGAAGCACTCCGACGAGAAACTGCAGCTGCTATTGCTGTTGCCTGCGCCGTAGATGAGCGGGTCGAGCTTATTTGCCCAACCGACGAGGAACTGCGCGTGCAGCTCGAGGCCGTTGATGACCGTGAAACGGAAACTCGGCATGAAGTACGTCGAGTTCCAGACACTGCCGTTGGCGCCGAGCTCCCCCGCGCCGAGGGGGACGAGGGCGCTGTAGGTCAGTGCCTTGAGTGCGACCTGGTACATCAGGAGGCCCACTTTGACGTTCTCGTTGAAGCCTCGAGTCTTGAGTATCGGTGGAAATTCCCCGAGGGAGAGGAGGTTGTCGTCACCCGATGAGAAGCCGCCTTCCAGCTGCGCCGTCCAGTTGCCCTCGTCCATGACTCCGATTCGGGCGATCACGTTGTGGATCCTTCCCTTGCCCTCATTGCAGGGTTCCGGCGGACACCCTCCGGTGAACGGCAACGCGCCGCTGTGTGCGAGGATCGCGTGGTATTCGCCCTCCGTCAGGATCGACAAGTTCCTCTTCTTCTTGAGGGTGCTCTTCAATCGCCAGGCCACATCGGGGATTGTGATCCGGCTGTCGGTCGACCGCTGCCATCGGTAGACAACATAGCCACCAAGGAAGAACTCGTCGGTTGCGCCGCGGCCGTAGTCTTCATCGTTCCATGCGAGGACGTTGACGATCTCGCTCACCCGCCGGTCGAGGTTGGTCAGGTATGCCAAGGGGAAGGTCGAACGCTCAGGGAACGTCGTGTAGAACGGCTTGAAGTTCGGGTTCGTGGCCGCGGGGGGAGAGCTGATCGTCGGGTCGACGACCTGGTCCTGCGAGAGACGGTCGTAGACGAACGCATAGATCAGAGGGGTCGAGCGCGTGTCGCCCTTGGAGATGCCGCGAGCCAGGGTGATCGGTCGCGTGGCGAACAGGATACGGTCGAATGTTTCGCCCCGCCGGAAGTCACCCCACTCGGCGAGGCCGTTGCCGGCATGGGTCAGCGCGCCCATACCCCAGTGCGATTCCATTCGGCCGACGCGGACCTGGCCGATGGGGACCAGGAACTCGATCCAGGCTCGCTCCAGTTTCAACGACTCGGTGAGGTCAAAGCCGTTGACGTCGGTCTTGGATTGATCGACGGCGAAGAGCGGAACGCTGAAGACGCGGGCGTTGTCACCGAACGTGACGTTGTCCAAGCCGTCGATCGTGAAACGGAGGCGCGCGATCGGAAGATCCGGGTTGGGCCCGTAGGTGACCTCGGGATCGAGACGCAGTCGCATCTCGCCGTACGACGCATTCTTGCTCGGGAAAGCAGATTCGCTGGGAATGCTTCCCTTCGGCATCGGTGCGTTGCCGGTCCAATTGTAACGAGCCCGGTAGTACCCGTGGAAGGTGAACTTGAGCGGGATAGCCTCGTCGCCTTTTTGGCGAACGCTCTGTCCGACATCGCCGAGGCTGGAACGCATCCTGTCGCGCTCGGATGCCTCGGTGCCCATTCCGGCTTCGCCGACTTTTGCCGGCGTGCTCGCGCTGGGGGGTCGGGCACCGACGACGGTCCGCGTCTCGGACTCCTCCTCCATGGCCTTGAGCTTGTCGAGCTCGGACACGGGGGCTTCGGCTTCCGCGCCTTCAGCCGCGGCCTCCTCTGCGCTCGGGTCTTGCGCGGCTACCGGTGCCGTTGACAACAAGGTCGCTATCAGGGCGACAAACGCGATCCATCCATACTTCACAACGCACCTCCACCTACTCAACGAGAGCGCACCGAATCCGGGCCCCGGAGTCGATGTCGACCCCGGTGCTGCGGAGAATGCACAAAGGCGCGACGTTCTGTCTACCTTCTTTTTCTCGGAGTCCACGTAGCGTCACGCAGGTCGGATGAGCGAGCGTGATGTTTCGGATGCACCGAACTCGGCAGCAGTCGAGCATTTCCCGTCGGTGCGCGGCACGAAGCCGCTGGTTTCTAGGGCTAAAGTACGTTTTGGCGGTGGCGCCGAGCATTGCCAACTGTGCCCTCTGCAACGCTGAACAAGCTAGCCGGTCTTCGTTAACGTGGTCGAAGGGAGACGATTTTAATCACAATGAAGAGTCTGCGCGCACATTCTGCGTGGCCTGGCCCTGCTCCGCGGACCTCACGCACTGCTCTCAGGAGCGCACCACGCGCGCAGCCACAAGAGATTCACCGCGAGCGAGATGCCAAGCCCGATGACTCCTACGTGCCCCAAGGAACGCAACCCTGGGCTGTCGGCGGTCATGAGGGCGCTGAACGCAGCCATCGAGGTGAGAGTCGACGCCGCGACGGCCTTGTAGGTGGCGTACTTCTGTCGCGCGCCGTCGTAATCGTATGCCCATCGAACATGCACAGCGCCATCGACCGCGAGTCCGACCACGACGGGCACCGCGAGCAGGTTGTAGAGATGCAGGTCAATTCCAAAGAGAGACAGCGTCGCCGCGAAGAAGATCGTGCTCAATGCGGTCGCGAGGAACACATCGCGCGTAACCGAGAAGGATCGGCTCGCGATCGCGGTGGCGAGGATCAGGCCCAGGAACACCAGGGCGAGAATCCACGGTGAGTCGGCGATCAGCGCGGGTGTCACCTCGCCGAGGAGGGCAGCCGGGGATGCGAACGTGACGTCTGGATGCGCCTCGCGCAGTTGGTCGAGCCAGGAGGAGAGGTGCTCCATCGCCTCTGCGTTCGACCCCCGTAGCGGGACGTAGATGATGCCACTCTTGCCGACCGAGCCGTCTTTCAATACGAGTGTCGCGGCGAGCCATTCCGGGATGTGATCGGGTTGCGGTGGCCCATCGACGTCGACCCAAGGTTGGAGCTCGTCCAACTCTTCGAGGAGCTTGGTGTCTTCGCGTTCTGTGGCTTTTTCCCGGGCGCGCTCGAGCGTTGCCTTGAGGTTCGTGAGGATTTCCGTCTTTTCATCGGAGTCGTCCGGGAAGATCACCTGTGCCGAGACCACGACCGGCTCGACGCCGAGGGCTTCCATGCCGCCCTTGGTCATCAGCTCGTCTTCAATCGCTGCGCTGACCGCCTCGCTCGACGTGCCGATGTAGAGCGCGCTGATGTTCCCGCGGGCGCGCATCAACGAGCCATCGATGGTCTGGCCGATGCCCTCGGGCTGAAGCTTGCTCAAGTTGGACTCGAACCCGACCTGGGCGGCAAACGGAATGGCCAGGAGCCCCGCTACCAGTGCGATCGACGCAGCGCGGCGAGCGCTTCGATCTTTGGCCGCCGGTCGCGGACGAGCTTTGCTGCTCCCGGGGACCACGCGAACCATGCTCGGGAAGATGGCGAGCGTCCAAACGAGTGTCACGATGATGCCCAGCGATGCGATCCATCCCATCTGGGAGAATCCTTGAAAATCGGTCATCGAGAGGGCGGCGAAGCCGCACGCGGTCGTTAGGCCGGCAACCACCAGCGAGACCCACAGCTCTTGCACACTGGCCTTGCCCGCTCCGGCTGGGCTCAGTCCCTCCGCCCGCGCGGATTGGTAGTGCGTCAAGAGGTGGATGCCGAAGTCGATCGCCATGCCTGCGAGGATGGCGAGCGCGGCCGCACTGATGATGTTGAGCTCGGGCTCGATGAGAACGACGAGCCCGACTGCAACGGCGAGGCCGCTCAGTAGGGGGATCATGAGTTGGACGACCGCAGTGAGGTCGCGAAAGAACACCAACACGACGAGCAGCGAACCCAGCGCGGCGAGGATCGACACCAACCTAAGGTCGTTCAGTATGATGCCGTGCTCGAGAGGGGCTACGCGGTAGCGGCCCGTGACTTCGAAGGCCGTGCCTTCGGGCTGCGACTCGGCCAACTGCGCCATCACGGCCTCCGCGCGCTCCTTTATCATCCGGGCATAACTGAGGTCTCCGGGTGAGCCGCTCAACATGACTTGGACGGCGCACACCGTGCCCTCGTCGTTGCACAGCGCCTGCGGCCCTTCTTGTCCTTCGTCCCCACTGCTGCTGCCGGCCTGTTTGGCGGACTCGCCGGTTAGCTGACGGAGCACCGTTCCCGCCGGCGAGCGGTCGACCGCTTCCCGTACCGCGTCGCTGTCGGGAAGCTCCGGCGGGTCCGCGATGGTCACACACAGTGGCGAGGCTTTACAGACCTCCCAATCGAGCGCTTCTTCGGCGAGCTCGTTCCACTCGTAGAGGGTATCGGCGTCGACGTAGTACAGCGCGCGCTCACTGAGCGCGTCCAACCCGTAGCTGGTCATGACCCACACGGTCTCGGGCCATTGCGCGAAGATCTCTGCGAGCTGCGCGGCGAGGGCCTCGCTTCGACCCGGATCGTCCGAGGCGATGAGGACGGTCAGAGGCTCCTCGAGCCCGAGCTGGTCGCGCGTCTCTTGGATCGAGAGCACGGATACCGAGTCGTCCGGCAGGAGCGCCTCGACTCCCGTGTCGAGAGCAAGGCCTCTCGCGATCCAAACCCCAAGTGACGCGAAACCGAGCGCAACGACGAGTGTCAGGACTGATCGCGCCACGGGTCGGGACTATAAGCCTCGCCGCCGAGAACACAACTCCGGCCGTCCTCGACGGTCGCCCCGAGGTTTGTTGCAGACCAAACGCGTTCCTGACGATATCCTTCGCGCGCCATGAAGATCGTCGACGTAGCTGAGTTCTACGCGGAGCTCGGCGGAGGCGTCCGCACCTACATCAATCAGAAGCTCGAAGCCGGTGCGCGGGCGGGCCACGAAGTCGTCGTCATCGCGCCAGGTCCCGAAGATGGCGAGGAGGAACGATTGGGCGGTCGCATCTGCTGGGTCAAGGGTCCGCCCATGCCCTTCGACCCTCGCTACTACGTCCTTTGGCGCGAACGGGCCGTGCACCGGATTCTCGACCGCGAGGCGCCGGACGTGGTGGAGGGCTCCTCGCCATGGTCGGGCGGCTGGTTCGTCGCGCGTTGGCCCGGCCGTGCAGTGAAGACCTTCATCTTTCATCAGGACCCAGTGGCGGTGTATCCGCAAACTTTTCTCGGACACCGCCTCGGCATCGACCGGGTCGACCGGATGTTCGGGTGGTACTGGGCCTATCTACGGAGCTTGAGCGCGCACTTCGACGCCACGGTGGTGAGCGGTGAGTGGCTTGCAGACAAGCTCGACCGATTTGGTGTACGCCGCGCGGAGGCGGTGCCCTTCGGAATCGACAAGGCACGGTTCTCTTCGTCGCGAAGGGATGCCGCGGTACGCAAGCAGATGCTCGAGCGCTGCGGGCTCGGTGAGGAAGCCTCGCTGCTGATGACGATCAGCCGGTTCCATCCGGAGAAGCGACTTGGGACGCTGCTCGACGCGTTTCGCCGTGCGAGCGCGACGCGTCCGATGGGTTTGGTCATCTACGGCGACGGACCGCTGCGTCGTTGGGTGCAGCGACACGCGGCGGAAGTGCCGGGTGTGCATTTGGCAGGCTTCGTCACCGACCGAAACGAGATCGCCACGAGTCTCGCCAGCGCGGACGCGATGCTCCACGGTTCTGCAGCCGAGACTTATGGGCTCGTGGTCGCCGAGGCCATCTGCTCGGGGCTCCCTATCATCGTTCCAAATCAAGGCGGCGCTGCAGACTTGGCTGATCCGTCGTATTCGGAGACCTACGCGCCGGGCGACGTCGCCGATTGTGCTGTGGCGATCGGGGCCCTCCTCGATCGCGATCGGGACACTCTCGTCGCCGCTTGTGCGCGCGCCGCGCAGCACGAGGTTGGCACGATGGATGAGCACTTCGACCAGCTGTTCGAGCTTTACGAACGACTCATCGAGGAAGCTTCCTAGCGGCTCGCGGGTGCCTCGCTGGCTAGAACAGAACCTTGGCCGAACTGCTGACCGTCCGCGATGCCTAGGTCGAATGTCTCTTGTAGACCGCGGGGGTTTGCGTAGTCGAACTTGTCGATCTCGATCTGCTTTGATGGCTGCACCCAGGTCACGCGCCTCGTCGAAGGGAGCTTGCGGTCGTACCTGCGGCTGAGCAGAACCAGCGTTTCACCAGGCTGCTCGTCGGCCAGACGAACGGGGATGTTTTCGATCAAGCCGCCGTCGAGCACTTTGCGACCTCGGAGGTGGCCCTCCGGCAAAATGGGAGGAATGCACGATGACGCCAGCACCATGCTGATGTAGTCCTGTCGTGTGTGGCAGTCCGACGCGCGGCCGACGAGTGGTTTGAAACCAGCTCGCGCGGGCCACCTCGGGTGGATGGGATCCCTGCGCAGCGCGTTCTCAATCCCGTAGATGCAAAAGGCCGCCACGGCGCCGACCGCGCCGGTGAGCCTTCGTGGGTAGCTGCTCATCAGAAAATGCACAGAGGTGCTCTTGAGGGTGTCCAAATCGCCGGGCCCGATGAGTTCCTTCAGAGCCTCGCGGTACATGCGAGCATGCGGAAGCAGGGCGCCCTGCTTGAACGGATTGGCGTTGTTCCAGTGGATGTTCCTAGGGTTCTTTGTCGTGAAGTCTTTGAATAGCTCGAGCGCGTAGTACGATCGGTCGAGCACCGCAGCCGTGGCCATCGCGCAACCCGCGCTCGTCGAACCGACGAACTTCACCGAGCTCTGCAGATCGAGCCCTGACTGCTTGGCACCTTCCCAGAAGCCGAGTTGCCAAAAACATCGGCTGCCTCCACCAGCAAAAATCGCGTTCCGAAACTTCATTAACCGGATATTACTGACCCGCGACGGCCCCGCTGTCGAGCCGAAGCCAGTTGCTTGGACCGTAGAATCGGGTACACGAAGCGCCCTCGCGCAGCAGCCCCGCCCGGGGACTGGAGTACCGTTCATGCCGCCACTCGTCGTCTGCCTCGATCTCGAAGGTGTCCTCATTCCAGAGGTGTGGATCGCGTTCGCGGAGAAGACCGGAATCGATGCCCTGACACGCACCAC
>QMMB01000145.1 GCA_003647035.1 Deltaproteobacteria bacterium
GAAAGCGTTTCCACGCGGCGAATTCGGCTTCCTGAAACGCCGCGTAGCGCTTCTGGAGCCGAATGAGCTCCCCGTAGACACGTGGCAGCTGCGACGCCAAGGCGAGCAACACGCGGCCGGTGGCCTCTGCGTCTCCCGCGGCGCGGTGCGCCTGCTCGAGCGGGATGCTCAGATGCTTCGCGACATCGCCGAGTCGTCGGCTTTTCAGATCTTTGAGGATTTCGCGGGCCCACACCAGGGGGTCCACCCAAACCACGTCCTCGCGCGCCGCGGGCGGCATGTCTCCTCGGGTCATCCCCTTCGGGGCGGCGCGCGCGATCTCGGCCAGCATGAACCCGCGGTCGAACGAGGCGTTGTACGCGACAGGGAGCGTGCCCTGCAGCAGCTCGAGCACGCTGGGCATGACTGTCGCAAAGTCTGGCGCGCCGACGAGCTCTTCGTCCGTGATACCGTGCACGGCCCGAGATTCCTCCGGCACCGGAATGCCGGGGTTGACCAGCAGGCTCTCCCGGCTGGTTACCTGACCCTTGTCGAACCGCACGAGCCCGACTTCGATCACGCGGTCAGTTTCGGAGTCCCGGCCCGTCGTTTCGAAGTCGATGACCGTGAACGGGATGTCCTCCCACGAGGAACCCGGCTCAAACTCGTGGCACAGCCCTTCGACGTTTCGAATCGCGTCTGCGATGAGGTCCGCAATGCCTGGATAGTGGCGTCCCGTTGGAAAGCACCCACACACATCGGTTCGTCCCCGCACGCACGGAAGATGCACTGCATGGCCGCCCCGGCGCAAGTCGTATAAAGGATAAACCGTGGCTTCGACGTATCGGACGCGCTTCGCCCCTTCGCCGACCGGCAAGATGCACCCCGGGCATGCGCGCACCGCCCTGGTGACCTGGCTGCAGGCTCGTAAACACGCCGGACAGATCGTGATGCGCATCGAGGACATCGATCGCCCGCGAGTGCTCTCTGGCTCCGCCGATGCGATCTGCCGCGACCACGAATGGCTCGGGCTCGATTGGGATGAGGGCCCGGTGTTCCAGTCGTCCCATGACGAGGCCTACGAGCGAGCGCTACGTCGGCTCGAAGCCGCTGGCATGGTGTACCCGTGCACTTGCTCTCGAAAGGATATCGCCGCGATCGCAAGCGCGCCCCATGGGGACGATGGCTTGCGTTACCCTGGAACCTGTCGGAGCGGCGTGACTCAACCGGGCAAGCCCCCGGCCTTGCGCTTCGTCTTCAAAGAGCCGACTCCGGGTTTCGAAGATGCGCTATGTGGCACCTATCCCGAAGGTTGGACGGGGGGCGATTTCGTGCTTCGTCGCGCGGATGGCATCTGGGCGTATCAGCTTGCGGTGGTCGTCGATGATGCCGAAGCGGGCATCACTGAAGTGATCCGTGGCGAGGACCTGCTTTCGTCGACCCCGCGCCAGATCGCGCTCTACCGAGCGCTTGGCTACCCGGTCCCGCGCTTCGCGCACGTTGGCTTGGTTGTCGATGGAGACGGCGCCCGACTTGCGTCACGGCATCGGGCGACCTCGATCGCGTCACTTCGAGAGTCCGGTCGCTCTCCCGAGGACGTCATTGGTGAGCTGGCCTGCTCACTCGGATTGACGGCGACAACTGCCCCGATTCGTGCCGAAGAGCTGCTTCCGAGCTTCGAGCTTGTCCACATCTCCCGGTCATCCGTCACATGGAATCCCAAGGGTTGACATTAATTGAAAATTCGACCCTGATTTGGGGTGAGTATGAGTTGAGGACAGAGCTGTGACATCGAGCGAAAGGCTGATGGAGACCCTCGAGCGACTGGCGGAGCTCGACCCCGTCAGGACCTACCCTCAACGCGGTGCGACTTTGATCGCCGGCTTGGTCGGAGCCCATTCGTTTCGGCTCGATCGCCCCGATACCGATCCACTGAGTAGCGAGTCTGCTTTGACCACGACCGATCCGACGATCTCTTTGCCCCTTCGCCAAGGACGCACTCTTCTCGGCACTCTCCATCTAGAAATCGTCGGGGACGCCCCTACGGGCACTCAGCTAGAGCTCTTGAAATGGGCGTCGCGGCTCTACGGAAGAGGCCTGGACTACGCGGAGCGGCTCGGGGACGAAGGCGGCCGGAGGCCCGGCGAGGCCGTCGAGGAGACTCTGCGTCGCGCTCCGCTCACCCCACGCGAGCGAGATGTCGTTTCGCTCCTAGTCGCGGGTTGCAGCACGCGCGAGATCGCCGCGGACACCGGACTCACGGTATCCACCGTCAATACCTATCTCAAACGCATTTTTTCCAAGCTCGGCGTGCACTCGAGAGTCGAGCTGATTGCCCGCATGGCCGGGACAGCTACCATCCCTCCGCGCGCCAACTATGAGGCTCCGCTCCCGGATTGATGGACAGAGACGACGAGCTCACACATTTGGATCGCGACGGTCAGGCGCGCATGGTCGACGTGGGTGAGAAGGCCAAGACTTCACGCGAAGCGCGCGCGCGCGCAACGCTCCGGATGAAGCCCGAGACGCGTCGCGTGTTGCTGTCGGGCGAAGTCCCCAAGGGCGACGCGTTGGCGACGGCGCGGATCGCGGGCATCCAGGCCGCGAAGCGAACCTCCGAGCTGATCCCGCTTTGCCATCCCCTCGCAATCACCGGTTGCGACGTGGCGTTCGAGCCGGCCGACGATGACGAGCGATTCGTGATCGAGGCGTCCGTCCGTTGCGCCGATCGCACCGGTGTGGAGATGGAAGCGCTTACCGCGGCGACGGTGGCCGCGCTCACCCTCTACGACATGCTCAAGGCGATCGATCGCGGCATGGTGATCGAGGAGGTCGTGCTGCTCGAGAAGCAAGGCGGGCGGAGCGGCCACTATCGTCATCGAGCCTAATCTCGACGGACCAACCGCCGAAGGGCCCGCCAGTCATCGGCGCCGAGCTCCCGCGTGACGATCAAGACGGCAAGCGAGCTCGTGAAGCCGGCGGCCAACGCGACGAGCGCCATGAGCGCTGACTCGTGAGGAGTCGCGCTGGCGGCGGCGCACCCCACGCCCGCCGCCAGTGTTGCTCGGACCCAGGTTGCGACAGGAATGAAGACTCCGAACAGCCGGTGAAGCGCCCAGGAGGACAGGATCAGGGCGATGACCATTCCGATGGTCGTGCCCGTGGCGGCCGCTTCGAGCGTTTGTTCGCCCAGGCCTGCGCGCATGACTAGAACCCGGTTGGCGACGACGACGGCTAGCAGCGCCACGCCTGCGATCATCGCGGCGAGGGAAGGTTGGCCCGCTCCGCTGATGGCCGTTGCCGCGACGGCAAAGAGGGCGAAAGCTGCCACGCCGAACACTAGAATCGAAAGCGCCGGTGCCCCTGCAAGGTACTCGGCCGGGTACGCCAGCTGCATCACGCCGTGAGCAGCTCCCGAAGTGGGCGCCGCCACCAGCAAGAGCAAAAGCAGCGAGAAGCGCATGGCGTGCTGAATGGTGGTTCTGGCAGCTTCTCGATTCCCGATGCTGGTCGCCTTGCTGATCATCGGGAACACGATGAAGGTCAACGAGATGATCAACTGATAGGGCACGAATGCAAAGGTCTGCGCAGCGCGGTAGTACCCGACGTACTGATTCGCGATGTCGACCGCAGCCTGGCTGGCCTCGGCGCCCGCGAACGCCATTTCCGTGGCGGTCCGTTTCAGCACCTGCAGGTCGATCATCAAGATGCCATTGAGGCAGACCTGGTAAGCCCAGATCGGCGCCATGAAGCCCAGCCAGCGGCGTATTGGGATCCCCTCGCCACGCTGTCCAAACCCGATCCAAATCAGACTGATCGACAAGATCGTGGCTGAAGCCGTCGCAAATCCGGCGACGGCGCCGATCGCCCCGAGGCCGAGCGCCGCCCCAGCCAGGATGCCGACGGTACGCAGCGTCGAGAACGCGAGGTCCAGACGGGCCTGCTTGGAGAACCAATGCCTTCCGTTGAGGCTCCCAACCACGGCAGCGTAGAGCGCGTAGGCAAAGACGACGACCGACGCGACGCGGAGCAATCGCGTGAGCTGATCGTCCAGGAGCAGGCGCGCGATCGCGGGCGCCAAGACGAAAAGCCCCAGTGCGAGGGCGCCGCCGAGTAGGGTTTGAACCCGAAGGCCCTGCCTCAGGGTGACCTCGGCCCGAGATTCGTCCTCGCTGACGAACTTCGAGACCGATTGAATCGTCGCGACGATCAACACGTTGGTGAGAATCGCCACGCCGCTCATCGTCGCCGCGTAGAGCCCGAACTCCTTGGCTTCCCCGAAGATTCTCGGGAGCAGGATTTGCACCGCATAGCTAGTGACGATGAAGTAGCCCTTGGCGCCGGTGATCGACACCAGGCCGCGCCCAGCTCGCCGCGCGTCTTCCGAGGAATTCACCGCCGCCGGTTGTGCCGCCCCAGCTCCCGATGGTCAAGGGTTGACTTGGACCGACCCATGACGCCAACTACGCCCGAGTGAAGCCGATGTTCTTCAAGTCGAGGCGAGGGGCTTACGGCCGTTTGATCTCGGCAGCCGGCATCTTGACCGCCGTGGTGCTCATGGGAGCTACCGGGTACTTCGCCGTCGGCGAGGGCAGGTGGTCGTGGTTCGACTGCTTCTACATGACCATCATCACGCTCTCGACGGTGGGCTTTGCCGAAACGCTCGAGGGCATGAACGAGCTGCCTGAGGCTCGCGTGGTCACGATCGCCCTGATCATCCTCGGCAGCGGCACATTGCTTTATTTCATTTCTAGTCTCACTGCTTTGATTGTAGAAGGTGATTTGCAGGGGATTCTGAGGCGTCGAAGTATGCAACGCGCAATCAGCAAGCTGAACGAGCACGTCATTGTCTGCGGCATTGGCACCACGGGGCGGCGTATCGCGATCGAGCTCAGCGCCGTGGGGGTTCCGTTCGTGGTCGTCGACACCAATCGAGAGAGGCTCGAGGAGCTCAGTGAAGAGTTCGAGGATGCCCTCCTCTACGTCATCGGCGATGCGACCGATGACCACATCCTAGCGCTGGCTGGCATCGACCGCGCCCGCGGTGTGATCTCGGCGCTCAACGACGACAAAGCCAATCTTTTCGTGACCATCAGCGCCCGCGCGCTCAATCCGGACGCCCGAATCGTGGCGAAGTCGATCGAACCGGCCACCGAGGCCAAGCTCCGCCGGGCAGGCGCCGATTCGGTCGTCGCACCCAACTACATTGGCGGCGTGCGGCTCTTCAGCGAGATGGTCACCCCCAAGGCTGCGGCTTTCCTCGACCGGATTGTTCAGTTCGGGGGCGGCACCAGCGTGGGCATCGAGGCGATCGACATTCCGCCCGACAGCCCGATCGCGGGCCAACGTCTCGCCGAGACCGACATCCGTGAGGCCGGAGCCCTGGTCGTCGCGGTCCATCGGTCCGACGGGGACTACGTCTACAATCCGGGCAGCGAGCATTTGCTCGAAGCAGGGGATTCGCTGATCGTCCTGGCGGACTCCGAAGACATCGCCGCCCTCCGGCAAACCGTGGCCGGGTGAAGGCCTCGACGGCCATCTAGTGCGAGTTTGACGGCCTCTGACGGCTGTCTGGTGCGAGGTAGAGGGCCTTGACGGCTTCGGTGGCGTGGTTAGGTTGCGACAACTCCGACGGTAGCTCGGAGGCAAAAGGAGACGAGGAAACATGGGAAAGATTATCGGCATCGACCTCGGGACGACCAACTCTGTCGTCGCGGTGATGGAGGGCAAGGACCCGAAGGTCATCGTCAACGAGGAGGGTGACCGCCTTACACCGTCGGTGGTGGCATGGGACGACCAGGGCGAGGTCCTCGTCGGGCAGATCGCAAAGCGACAGTCCATCACCAACCCTGAAGGCACGGTTTCTTCCACCAAGCGTTTCATGGGCCATCGTTTCGATGAGCTCGGCGACGACGCCACGCGCATGCCCTACCACGTCATCGAGCGTAAAAACGGCGATGCCGGTTTCGAGGTTCGTGGCAAGAAGCTCTCGCCACCGGAGGTGTCCGCGCAGGTGCTCCGCAAGCTGAAGAAGGCGGCGGAGAACTACCTGGGTGAACCCGTCACCGAAGCGGTCATCACGGTGCCTGCGTACTTCAACGACTCTCAGCGCCAGGCCACCAAGGACGCAGGCAAGATTGCCGGGCTCGACGTGAAGCGAATCGTCAATGAGCCGACCGCAGCGGCCCTGGCGTATGGCCTCGACAAGACCGAGGACCATCTGATTGCCGTGTACGACTTCGGCGGTGGTACGTTCGACATTTCGATTCTCGAGGTGGGCGACAAGGTCGTCGACGTCGTGAGCACCAATGGTGACACACACCTAGGCGGCGACGATATCGACCAGCGCATCATCGAGTACCTCGTGACCGAGTTCAAAAAGGACACCGGGATCGACGTCGGCGAGGACAAGATGGTCCTGCAGCGTCTCAAGGATGCCGCCGAGAAGGCCAAGATCGAGCTCAGCACGAAGCTCGAGACCACGATCAATCTGCCGTTCCTCACGGCTGATGCGGCGGGTCCAAAGCATCTCAATATCCGGCTGACCCGCGCCAAGCTCGAGTCGATGATCGACGACCTGGTGCAGCGCACCCTCGAACCCCTCAAAAAGGCCCTTTCCGACGCTGGCAAGACCGCGGCCGACATCTCAGAGGTCGTATTGGTCGGCGGCTCGACGCGCATGCCTATCGTGCAGGAGGCCGTCAGCAAGTTCTTCGGCAAGGAGCCCCACAAGGGCGTCAATCCGGACGAGGTCGTCGCGCTAGGCGCGGCGGTTCAGGCGGGCGTGCTCTCGGGCGACGTGCAGGACATGGTCTTGCTGGACGTGACGCCGCTCAGCTTGGGCGTCGAGACACTCGGTGGCGTCATGACCGCACTCATTTCGCGGAACACCACCATTCCCTCACGCAAGGAAGAGGTATTCTCTACGGCGGAGGACAGCCAGACGAAGGTCGAGATTCACGTCCTTCAAGGCGAGCGCGCCGAGGCGAGCAACAATCGCACGTTGGGGCGTTTCCACCTCGAAGGCATCATGCCCGCACCGCGCGGTATCCCCAAGATCAAGGTGATCTTCGACATCGACGCCAACGGCATTCTGTCCGTGACGGCCAAGGACGAGGCAACCGGCAAGGATCAGAAGGTCACGATTACCGCCAACAGCGGTCTGTCGGACGAAGAGATCGACGGCATGGTGCAGGATGCGGCGTCCCACGAGGAAGAGGATAGCAAGCGCCGCGAGCAGGTCGAAGCTCGCAACAAGGCGGACCAGCTGGCCTACGGAGTCGAGAAGGCGCTCGCAGAGGTCAAGGACAAGCTTCCGGCCGACAAGGTTGCCGACGTCGAAGGCAAGGTGAAGTCGCTCCGCGATGCCATCGAGGCCAACGACAGCACCGCGATGGCCACCCACAGTGAGGCCCTCGAGGCGGCGATGAAGGAAATCGCCGAGGCGGCTTACGGTGCGGCCGCTGCCGAAACCAACGGTGCCCCCGGAGGAGCGGCCGCAGAAGCCGGCGCCGAGGAGCCCGGTAAGGGTGACGATGACGTCATCGATGCCGAGTTCGAAGAAGGCGAATAACCCCGGGTCGATCAGACCTGAACGACCCCGCCCGGCCTAGTGCCGCGCGGGGTTTTTCATTGTGCTTGCCCCAACCCGCCCAACCTCTATGTAGTGGGATGGCCGCTCCGAATGGGCCGCTCGAACTCCTATGCCGGCACTCGATATTCCTTTCTTCGGCACGCTGGTGCTGTGCCTGATCCTCATCAGCGCCTCCTACACGATGGCGGTGGCGATGGGCGCGGGCCGGGGACGGCCCCATCTGCTTCCTTCCGCTCGCTGGGGCACGTACGCGACCTGCGC
>QMMB01000146.1 GCA_003647035.1 Deltaproteobacteria bacterium
CGAATGCGCTCACCGGTGTAGCGGACCCCTTTGCCGTTGTAGGGCTCCGGGGGTCGCATCTGACGAATTCTCGCCGCGACTCGGCCTATGATCTCTTTGTCGGGCGACTCGAGGTGAACGCGGGGAAACTTGGTGCCTGCCTCGTCGATCGTCTCGACCTTGATGCCAACCACCTTCGGGATGTCGAGAATCGGCTGATGCGACAGGCCGACGGCCATCTTGAGCTGATTGTTCTTGAACTCCGCGCGGTAACCAACACCGCGGAAGTCGAGCGAGCGCTTGTAACCGTTCGCAACGCCTTCGACCATGTTGCGAAGAAGCGCTCGCGTGAGGCCCTGGTATTGAAGGCCCGCCTTGCCAGTGTCCTCGGCAGGCCTGACTGTGAGCGTACCCTCGCCCTGAGTGACCACGACCTCCGGACGGAGGGAGTAAGTCAACTCGCCTTTGGGCCCCTTGGCCGTGATGTCCCGGCCACTGATTGAAATCTGTACGCCCTTGGCGACCTCAACCGGCTTCTTGCCGTTTCTGGACTGCTTTCCTGTGTGTGTTTCGGTCATCACCAAACCTCGCACAGCACCTCACCGCCCACTCGCTTATCGCGAGCATCGCGGTCGGTCATGATTCCGGCAGAGGTCGAGAGAATCGCGACGCCCATGCCATTGTGAACTCGGGGAATATCGCGGTGGCCCACGTAGAACCGCCGCCCCGGGCGGCTCGCTCGGCGCATGCCAACGAAGGCGCTCTGCCGATCGCGGCCGTACTTGAGAACCACGGTGAGGCTATCCTGAACACCATCTTCGACGCTGTAGTCGTCGATGTAGCCTTCCTGCTTGAGGATCTCGGCGAGCTGCGCCTTGAGCTTCGAAGAGGGTAGAACTGTCTGTTCGTGCTGCGCCCGTGCGGCGTTGCGGATGCGCGTCAGCATGTCAGCGATTGGATCGGTCATCATGATTGCACCTCCTTACCAGCTCGATTTCGTGAGCCCCGGGATATCTCCCGAGAGCCCGTATTTACGGAGACAGATGCGGCACATCTCGAACTTGCGGTAGTACCCCCGCGGGCGTCCACATATCTTGCAGCGGTTTCGGTGTCGCACCGAGAATTTCAGTGTCTTTTCCATCTTGGCAAATGCGCGCTTACTAGCCATCTGCGTCCTCTAGTTCCTGAACGGCATGCCGAGCGATTTCAGCAAGGCACGTCCCTGTTCATCAGTTTCTGCCGTGGTAACGAGGGTCACGTTCATGCCCTTGATACTATCGATTCTGTCGTAGTTGACCTCTGGGAAGACGATCTGCTCGCGAATGCCGAGCGTGTAGTTGCCGCGCCCGTCGAACGCCTTCGGGCTGATGCCCTTGAAGTCACGGGTCCGCGGCAACGCGAGCGAGATCAACCGGTCGAGGAAGTCGTACATCTGCACGCCGCGCAAGGTGACCATGACGCCAATCGGCATCCCCTCACGAAGCTTGAAGCCCGCGATGGACTTCTTCGCGCGAGTGACGACGGGCTTTCGGCCCGTGATCGCGCTGAGCTCTTCGACAGCTGATTCGATGAGCTTTGCGTTCTGCACCGCTTCACCGAGGCCCATGTTGACGACGATCCGATCGAGCTTCGGAACTTGCATGACGTTCTTGAAGCCGAAATCCTTCATCAACTGAGGGATAATCTCGTCTTTGTATTTTGTTCTGAGTCTGGGTTGGTAATCACTCATCACGACCTCAATCCAGGACCGAGCCGCTTTTCACGGCCACGCGAACGCGCTTGTCAGGGTCCTTCTTGTCGGCTTCGATGCGAACGCGTGTGCGCTCTTCGGTCTTCGGGTCGACCAGCATCACGTTGGACGCGTGAATCGGCATTTCTTTTTCGATGATGCCGGCCTCCGCAAAACGACGCGCGCTCTGGTGGCGCTTCACGCGATTGACACCCTCGACGAGGATCAAGTCCGCCCGAACCACCTGAAGCACGCGGCCCTTTTCACCGCGGTCCTTGCCGGCGATGATCTGAACCAGATCACCCTTCCTGATGCGCGCGGTCATCACACCACCTCCGGCGCGAGAGAAACGATCTTCATGAAACGCTTCGCTCGCAGCTCGCGGGCCACGGGTCCGAAGATACGGGTGCCGATCGGCTCGTTGTCTTTGGTGATCAGCACGGCGCTGTTCGTGTCGAACTTGATGTAGGTGCCGTCCGGCCGCTGGTACTCGCGTTTGGTGCGCACCACGACGGCTCGGGCGACTTCGCCCTTCTTGACGCGTGCGGTCGGAAGCGCCTCCTTGATGGAGACGACGATCACGTCGCCGAGGCCCGCGTACCGACGACGGGAACCGCCGAGCACCTTGATGCAAGCAACTCGCTTCGCGCCGCTGTTATCGGCCACATCCAGTTGTGTTTCTGCCTGGATCATCGTTATACCTCCGGCGGCCTCTCGATGAGGCGGATCACCTCCCAGCGCTTCGTTTTGCTGCGCGGGCGGCAGGCGCGGATCTCGACCACATCGTTCTTGCGGTACTCGTTGGCTTCGTCGTGCGCGTGGAACTTCTTCTTGCGCTTGACGTACTTGCCGTAGAACGGGTCGCGGGCGCGGCGGATGACCTCCACCACGATGGTTTGCTGAACTCGTCCCTCGGTCTGCGTCTCATTGACGACACGCCCGACCAAGCGGCGACGGCGGCCACGCTCCTTGGTGCCCTCGGGAGTCGGTTGTCCTGGCTTTGCAGCAGTCATGGCCGATTACTCCTTGTTCGCCGCTTCGGTGCGACGCTCGGTAAGAATGGTTTTCACGCGGGCGAGATCCCGGCGAAGTTTGGGAATGGAGCTCGTGTCATCGAGCTGATTGGTGTGATTGTCGAAGCGCGCCTTCCAAAGCTGGCGGCGCAGATCGCCCTCGAGAATTGCGAGCTCTTCGGGCGTGTTCGTACGAATGTCTTCGGACTTCATAGCTCAGTCTCCCTCGACCGGAACGTCGTCTTCAGCGGAAGCTTGTGTGCGGCGAGCGCGAACGCTGCACGCGCTTCCTCCTCGGTGACGCCCTGGATCTCGTACAGCATGCGCCCAGGCTTGATGATGCACACCCAGCCTTCGACGGGGCCTTTACCCTTACCCTGACGAGTTTCGCGTGGCTTCTTGGTGACGGGCTTGTCCGGGCAGATGCGCATGAAAAGCTGGCCCTGACGCTTCACCTTACGCTGAATCGTCATACGAGCGGCTTCGATCTGTCGCTGTGTAATCCGGCCAGGCTCGAGCGCCTGCAGCCCGAAGTCGCCGAACGAGACTTTGCCGCCTCGGTAGGCCTTGCCGCGCATGCGGCCCTTCATCTGTTTCCGGAACTTGGTTTTCTTTGGTTGAAGCATGGCTCGTCCCTAGACTCGGGCTCCTGCGGCCCCTGCACCGGGGCGCTGCGGAAGCTGCTCTCCCTTGAAGATCCAGCACTTGATGCCGACGGTGCCAGCCTTGGTGTGTGCGGTCACCTCGCCGTAGTCGATGTCCGCGCGAAGCGTATGAAGCGGCACGCGGCCCTCGCGATACCATTCGGTACGTGCGATCTCCGACCCACCAAGACGACCACCGGCCGTCACTCGGATGCCCTTCACACCGAACTTCATCGCAGTCTGCACGGCCTTCTTCATCGCACGACGGAAAGCGACACGTCGCTCGAGCTGCGTGGCAATGTTCTCGGCAACGAGCTGCGCGTTGGTCTCGGCCTTGCGCACCTCTTGGATGTCGAGGAAGAGCTCGTTCTCGGTGAGCTTTTGAAGGTCGGCCTTGAGCTGCTCGACGCCCGCGCCGCGTTTCCCGATGATGATGCCGGGGCGGGAGGTGTAGATGACCACCTTGGCCTTGTTGGCCGCGCGCTCCATCTCGATGTCAGCGATGCCCGCGTGGGCGAACTTCTTCCGGATGGTCGCCTTCAGCTTCAGGTCCTCGTGAAGCCACTTGGCGTAGTTCTTGTCCTCGTACCACTTGGACTTCCACGTCTTCACGATGCCGAGACGGAAACCATAAGGATGTACTTTCTGACCCACGGTTCAGCTCTCTTCCCCGTCGCTCACGACGACAGTGATGTGACTCATTCCCTTGACGATACGCGTGGCGCGACCCTGGGCACGTGGGCGCCAACGCCGCATGTGCTGGTTCGGCGCCATGTCTGCAAACGCCGTCTTGACGAACAGCGAGTCGAGATTGATCTCTTCGTTCTTCTGCTTCGCGTTGGCGATGGCGCTGCCGATGGCCTTCGCGACGATCGGAGCCGCTGCCTTCGTGGTGAATCGGAGCTCGTTGAGCGCCTCGGCGACGTTCTTGCCTCGCACCATGTTGAGCACGACGCGTGCCTTACGAGGCGAAATCCGTTGAAATCGTGCTTTTGCAACCGCTTCCATGATCACCTCTTACCCGTCTGCGGATTGACCTTGCGGCCGCCCTTCCGATCCGACGCATGACCGCCGAACGTCCGGGTGGGCGCGAACTCGCCGAGCTTGTGCCCGACCATGTTCTCGGTGACAAAGACGGTGACGAACTTCCGACCGTTGTGAACGGCGAATGTGTGCCCGACGAAATCGGGCGTCACCGTGGAGCGGCGCGACCAAGTGCGAATCATCTTCTTGTCGCCGGACTTGTTGGCCGCCTCGACCTTGTCCTCGAGGTGCTGGTCTATGAACGGACCTTTGCTGACTGAACGCGCCATTACTTCTTCTTCCGCCGGCGAACGATGTGCTTGTCGGTCGCTTTGTTCTTTCTAGTCTTCAGGCCCTTGGCGAGCTGGCCCCACGGCGAGCACGGATGCCGTCCGCCTGCGGTGCGCCCCTCGCCACCACCCATGGGGTGGTCGACCGGGTTCATCGTGGTGCCACGGTTGTGCGGCCGGCGCCCGAGCCAACGGCTGCGACCTGCTTTACCCAGGGTCATGCGCGCGTGCTGCGAGTTGCTGACCTGTCCGACTGTCGCACGACAGTTGAGGTGAATCAGTCGAACTTCACCGGATGGAAGTCGCACTTGGGCGTAGTTGCCATCCTTGGCCATCAGCTGGGCAGCGGTACCTGCCGAGCGCACGAGCTGCGCGCCCTTGCCGATCTTCATCTCGATGTTGTGAATCATCGTGCCGAGCGGCATGTGGCGGAGCGGCATCGCGTTGCCAGGCTTCACGTCGGCGTGTCGCGACGACATCACCTGCTTGCCAACCTCGAGCCCGTCCGGCGCAAGGATGTAGGCCTTTTCGCCGTCCGCGTAGCACACGAGCGCGATACGAGCCGAGCGGTTCGGATCGTACTCGATGGTCTTCACGGTCGCCGGAACGCCGATCTTGTTCCGCTTGAAGTCGATCTTGCGGTAGCGCTGCTTGTGGCCGCCTCCACGGAAGCGCGAAGTGATGCGCCCCTGGTTGTTGCGACCCGCCGTCTGTTTCTTCGCGCCAAGAAGCTTTTTTTCGGGCTTCCCGTGCGTGATCATGTCGAAGTCCGGCGCCTCGTAGAAGCGGCGGGAAGGCGACGTGGGTTTGAATTTACGGATTGCCATCTTTAGACACCCTCGAAGAAGTCGATCGTCTCGCCCTCGGGGAGCGTGACGATGGCCTTTTTCCAGTTTTGGAGTTTCCCGTAGCCTTTGCCCATGCGCTTCATGTGACCACGCATGATCAGAGTGCGGACGTCGCGTACCGTGACTTTGAACAAAGTCTCGACGGCGTCCTTGATCTGGAGCTTGTTCGCGTCGAGGTCGACCTCGAACGTGTATTTGTTGTCATTCTCACGCAGCCGGGACCCCTTCTCCGTGAGATAGAGCGGGCGCTTGATGACCTGTTCGGCGTTCATCACTGACACCTCGCTTCCAGGGCTTGCACCGCGGTTTGCGTGAGCACGAGATGCTCGTGACGGAGCAGGTCGTACAGATTCACACCCTCGGGGGGCAGAACCGAATGGCCCTGCAGATTGCGAGCACTGAGACGCAGCTTCTCGTTGTCTTTGACATCGACGATGAGTGCGCCGCCGTTGACGTCGAGCTTGTTGAGAACCTCAGCGAGCTTCTTCGTTTTGACCTCGGCGAGCTCGAAGTCCTCGACGACCAGCAGCTGGCCCTCGCGAAGCTTGAGACTCAAGGCGCCCTTCAGCGCTCCGAGCCGCATCTTGCGCGGGGGCCTGTAACTAAAGTCACGGGGCCTCGGGCCATGGGCCGCGCCGCCACCGACGAAGATCGGTGCGCGCTTGGAACCATGACGGGCACCGCCGGTGCCCTTCTGCTTGTAGAGCTTCCTGCTGGTCGCGCTGACCTCCGCCCGGTTCTGGGAGGAACCCGTACCCTTGCGCTGGCTCGCGAGCTGGGCCTTGAGAACGTCATAGAGGAGGCTCTCGTTGACCGTGGCATCGAAGACGCTATCCGAGAGATCCATCTCTCCGACGCCCTTCTTGCTCAAGTTGTAGACCTTTACCTTTGGCATCGACCTACCGCCTTACGACTTGATCTCGACATCGACACCAGCTGAGAGATCCAGCTTCATGAGGGCGTCGAGCGTTTGTTGAGTGGGGTCAAGAATGTCCAAGAGTCGCTTGTGCGTCCGAATCTCGAACTGCTCTCGCGATTTCTTGTCCACGTGGGGCCCACGCAACACGGTGTATTTGTTGATGCGTGTAGGCAGCGGAATCGGACCCGCGACCCGCGCACCGGTGCGCTTCGCCGTGTCGACGATTTCCGTCGCCGATTGATCTAGCAATCGGTGATCGTAAGCCTTGAGCCGAATCCGAATCTTGTTCGATGCCATTGTTCTACTCGATGATCTTGGAAATGACGCCTGCACCGATGGTTCGGCCGCCCTCGCGAATCGCGAAGCGCTGCTTCTCTTCCATGGCTGCGGGCACAATGAGGTTGACCGTCATCTTCACGTTGTCGCCAGGCATGACCATCTTCACGTCGTCCGGAAGCTCGATCTTGCCCGTCACGTCCAGCGTGCGGATGTAGAACTGCGGTGTGTAGTTGCTGAAAAACGGCTTGTGGCGGCCGCCCTCGTCCTTGCTCAGGATGTACACCTCGCACTCGAAGCTCGTGTGCGTGTTCACGGAGCCAGGAGCGCACAAAACCTGCCCGCGCTCCACCTGCTCTTTATCGACGCCGCGGAGTAAGCACCCCACGTTGTCCCCCGCCTGACCTTGGTCCAGCAGTTTGCGGAACATCTCCACGCCCGTCACCGTCGTCTTTTGCGGCTCCCGGACTCCGAGAATATCCACCTCGTCGCCCACCTTGATGATCCCGCGCTCGATGCGACCCGTCACCACAGTCCCGCGACCCTTGATCGAGAACACGTCTTCGACCGCCATCAGGAACGGCTTGTCGATGTCTCGCTTCGGCTCCGGAATGTAGGTGTCGACCGCTTCCATCAGGTTGACGACCGACTCCACCCACTTCTCTTCGCCGTTGAGCGCGCCAAGGGCCGAGCCCTGCACCACCGGGATGTTGTCCCCGTCGTACTCGTACTTCGACAACAGCTCGCGCACCTCCATCTCGACCAGCTCCACAAGGTCCGGGTCGTCGACCGCGTCGCACTTGTTCATGAACACCACCATCGTCGGTACACCGACCTGGCGCGCCAAAAGCACGTGCTCTTTGGTCTGCGGCATCGGGCCGTCGACTCCGCTCACCACCAGAATCGCGCCGTCCATCTGCGCCGCGCCGGTGATCATGTTCTTGACGTAGTCGGCATGGCCCGGGCAATCGACGTGAGCATAGTGACGATTGGCCGTCTGGTACTCCACGTGGCTCGTCGCGATCGTCACCGTCTTGGTCTCGTCGCGCTCCGTGCCGCCCTTCGCGATGTCTTTGTAGCTC
>QMMB01000147.1 GCA_003647035.1 Deltaproteobacteria bacterium
ACCGGTGGTGCGCTCGCCGCAGAGCGCTGTACCGGTGGTGCGCTCGCCGCAGAGCGCTGTACCGGTGGTGCGCTCACCGCAGAGCGCTGTACCAGCGGGGCGCTCACCGCAGAGCGCCGCATCTCGATCCCGCGCGTAGCGGGCATGCGCAGCTTCGAGCGCAGCTTTGAGATCGGGGTCCGCGGCGACCTTGGCCTGCGCGGCGCGAACACCGCCCTGCGCTTCGATGCGGGCGAGTCGTCGGTGCGCCAAAGGACAGGTCAGCCAGTAGCGAGTAGGGAACGGCTCCCCGGTGTCGAGAATCGGCGGAACCTCCGCCACGATCGGCAGGCCTAGATCACACCTGCGCAGGACCGTCGACGCCGCGCGCAAAGGTCGCCCGATCTGGAGGGCAAGCACTGGGCTGTCGCGGTCGCCTTCGGTCATGAGGGGCGCATGCAGTCCTTGACCTCGGTCCAGAAGTCGGACTCGCCGACAACCTCGACGATCATCACCGCCTCGGCCGCCGCCCTGTCCGCCCGTAGGCCTTCCTTTCGGAGACGCGCACAGATGTCCTCGGCGATGGTGAGCCTCGTGGCGAGCTCCTGACGGGCCAGTGCGAAGTCGTAGTCCTCGGCCCATTTGAGTGACCAAATCTCGTCGGCGATCCAATCCGCAAAGACCTCGCGACTGGTGCCACCCTTGGGCGAGCGGGCCTGCGCACGATCGAACGCCGCGGCCCAGGGACGCCCCGGCGCCCTCGGGACGCGATCATTTTGAAGAGCGCTGATCGTGTCGCCGACCCACGCCATGGTGACACCGAACTGCGAACCATCTCGCGCATCGATGAACTCGTCCGCTTGCTCGTCCCAGCTGCTCCCGTGCAGAACTGGAAACGCTTCGGCGTCCAGGATGTCCATGAGCGCCTCGCGGCCGCGAAGCCGCTTGAAATACTCGGCTTCGATCGGCTCCCAATCAGCGAATTTGAGCTCCTCGCCCGGGCTCATCGGGATGCGCTTGATGCGGCGATCGGCGACGGGCCTGCTCCCGCCATCCGACACCGAGCTCTCCACGTCCTCCGGACGAATCTCGGGGCGGTCCCCCATGGTGCGGCACGGGCACCGATGATCGGTCGTGATCCGCCCGCCGCTCGGCGTCGCCGCCAAACCCAATGGGAAACGGCGGCAACCGTCGGGCTTGGCCTCAGCACCGAGCAGCGCGTGCACCGAGCAGCGCTGGTCCGCCATCAGGAAGACGCAGCCACCATCGGCCGCCGTGTTGAGCATGTAGTCGTCGTGGTCGTCGTCCCAACCCGCTGATTTGGGGTCGATGCGACGCATCGCGGCCACCTCTTTCTTGGTCAGAGGCCCGATCCCGTGGATGTCGGTGCAGCACAATCCGTCGCCAAAGCACGTGTATCGCGCACCGGGGCGAACGATCAGCGGCCGTACTTGCGTCTTTTTCTTTTTGTTTCCGGCCATGAACCAGCTTGGTTTCCTTAACCCCTGGGAAAAGGGGACTGTCCCCTTTTTCTGGGATATGATCTTGGGATGGGAGCGAGTCCGTCACCCCTCGTGGGGTACAACACGAACGTGCGCCATAAGGGAAACCTGTATCACATTCAAACCGAAGATTCGGGTGTGAAGAGGCCGCACGTCATCACGCAGCTTTTCGCGGACGGCGGGCGCATCATCGCTTCGGAAAAGACTTCGTACCAAGAGCACGTCGAGGCTGAGAACATCGCAGTCATCGTCAAGCAGCTGATGCAAGATCAACACAAGCGCGTGTTCATCGGGCTGCGAGACGGGGTGTACGACGAGGATGATCCGGCCACGGCTGATAGCAGCGTCACGGCCGAGGGAGCAACTCCCGCCGAGGTCACGACCCAGGTCCTCGATCACGCCGCCGCGCGCCTGCTCGAAGGGTCGCCACGCTACGAGCAAATTCGGGCCAGCGGCATCTCCGGTCAACGGATTTCCCAGGCGCCGGCCGCACCGTTCGGCCACGACGTTCTGACTCAAAAGACGCTCGACGAAGTCATTCTCGCCTTCCTGGCGCAGGACTTGGAAACCGGCACCTAGTGGAGGCCGGCTTGACACGGTTCAGGGCGCGTTGTTAGATCTTCGTCCGTGCCAAACGCCCAAGTTTCATTCACTCAGGATATTCCACGCTCGATCGAGAGCGACGTCGACAAGGCCAAGGCCGTCGATGCCATCTTTCTATTCAAAGTGAACGGCCAAGACGGCGGCGTCTGGACCGTGAACATGAAAGATGCTCCGGGCGTCACCGAGGGTGACCAGGGCAATGCCGAGTGCACGATCGAACTCTCTACCGACGACTGGAAAGCCATGACGGAAAAGCCCGCGACCGCGATGCAGTTCTTCATGCATGGCAAGATCAAGGTCACCGGAAACGCGCTGCTCGCCACCAAGCTCCAGTCCGTGATTGGCTAGCCCCACCTCGAACGATGGCCAAGCTCCAAGAACACCTTTTCACACTGCTACAGGACCCGCGGGTCGCGAAGCTGATGCAGGAACCCAAAGTTCAACAGCTGGTGGTGAAGGCCTTTCGTTTTCGTGGTCGCGTCGAGAGAGGCTTCGAGCAGCGTGTTCAGCGGGTCGCCGACGCATTGAATCTCGCGACACAGCGCGACCTTCGCTCGCTACGGCGGAAGATTCGGCACCTCGAGGAGGAGCTTCGCAAGGCCGAAGAGCGGTTCACCGAAGCCGAAGATACTCGAGAAGCTCCGGCCCATAATTGAGCCCGAAGTAGAGAACGGCGGCCAGCGGCACGATGATGCTGAGGATCGCGAGGATCACACCGAGGGCGACGATCGCATAGTCCCATGCTGTCGGCTTCGACTCGGGGTCTTCGTGCTCGCGGATGAGCTCCAGGTTGCGACGGTTCGATTTGTAGGCCGCGTCAAAAATATCACCCACGATCGGGAGCGTGCCGGCAACGACATCAACCAAGATATTCAGGATCATTCGAAACAAGACAACACGCGGTACGCCACGGCGCAGCGCGAGTGCCAGGAGGCCGACCGACCCGGCGCCGGTCACAGCGTCACCGATACCCGGAAACAAGATACCGATAATCGGGTCCAAGCCGAATCGAAAATCGGTTCCCGGAACGCGAAACCGGTCGTCCAGCAAGGTAACGAGGTACTCCGCCCACTGCCTGAGCTTCGAAACCGAACGGTCCGGATCAACCATGCCGCAGTCTAGGTGCGCGTTCAGCCGTCCGCTAGGACCTGGTCACCACACACTTCGACGAAAACCGCTCGAAGTCGCTCTCGCAGGTTCGAACCCTTTTCTACGAAATGATGGATGCCGAGCTGGTGAAGCAGCTGGACATCATGCTCTTGCGCACCCGCGCTCACCGAGATGATCGAGCAACTCTGCGCGAGCCCTTCCCCCTTGAGTTGCATGCAGAGCTCGACGCCGTTCATGCGAGGCATGTGCAGATCGAGGAGCATCACATCGGGCTCCGCCTTTTGGACCTCGGCCAACGCTTCTTCGCCGTCGTGGGCCACGCGAATGTCCGAAGGGCCGACGATCTGCCGCACGTAGAACGTGAGAATCTTGGCGAGGTCGATGTCGTCATCGACGATCAACACGGACTGGCCCTTCTTGTGCGTCACGGCGGGACTGTCGCTACGCGGCCGCTCGTCGCGGATCGCGCGCAGCTGCCACGCAACCGCCTCGGCGCTCTGAATGCGCACCTGCGGATCCGGGCTGAGCATCTCGTGGACGAGCTGGCACAGTGGCTGCGGACAATCCGGCCGGAGACTACCGAGCGGCGCCGGCTGCCCACGCTCGTGGGATGCGACCACGTCGCGAATCGTCGCCCCGGCATAAGGCCGGGTCCCGGTCAGCAACTCGTAGGCAACGACGCCGAGGCCAAAGATGTCAACCAGATGACCGCTCCCTGTTGCGGCGGTGTTCAGCAATGCTTCGGGCGCCATGTAGGGTGGCGAACCCGCCACGCGCTCTTGCCCGTTGACGTCGAACTCGGGCAGTACGAGACCGAAATCCATCAGCACGACCCGATGGACCGGCGTCAGCATGATGTTGTCCGGCTTCACGTCGCGATGGACGAGCCCGGCCCGGTGCACGACACTCAACCCTTCGCTGGCCGGCAGCAGTATCTGGACAACGTCTGCCGCCGTGAACTGCTCGCCACTGTGCCAGCGCGTAGAAGCATGTTGGGTCAACGAGACCCCATAAACCCGCTCCATCACGAGGTAGTCGATCCCGCGATGCTCCCCCAGGGTATGTACGCTGACCAAGCTGGGGTGCTGAAAGGCCGCCAGAGCTCGCGCCTCGTTGCGCAGAGGCGGAGTCAATGGATTCGGCCAGGCCGCCTTGATCGCCACCCGCCGGTTGAGGAGGTGGTCGTGGGCCTCGAAGACCTCGCCCATCCCGCCCCGCCCCAAGAGCTGCATGATTTCGTAGACACCGTCGAGAAGCTCACCCGTGGCGAAAATCCTATTTTCGCCGTCAATCGGTGGCTCGCTCGCGGCGATGGCGTGTCCCCCCAAATCCCGCATATCAGTATTTATATACTATATTGATGTAACTGTAATCTGCAACCTTAGAGATCGATGGCCTGGATATCCAGCCCCTGGGTGGGTTGGCCAAGGAATCTGGACGCGGCGAAGCCAAATTGGCCTGGGAGGTCAGTTACCAAGATTCGGAGCGACCCAGGGAGCTCCAAGCCGGGGGGGGTTGGCGTCAATATGTCCGTCAAGGTCTCGACCGTAGCCTGTGCGCTATCCACGATGGTCACGTCGTGACCCAGCAGCTCCGCGGCCACCTCGTGAATCGTCTTGGAGAGTAGCGGGTAGTGGGTACAGCCGAGCACGATCGTGTCGACGTCGGCGTCGGCGAGCGGCCCGAGGTAACGCCGGGCTGCAAGGCGAGGCACCTCCCCGGTGACCCAGCCCTCTTCGGCCAGTGGCACGAACAGGGGAGCCGGTCGGGCGAACACGTTCATCGTGTCGTTTTCCCTATGAATTGCACGCTCGTATGCACCAGACGCCACCGTGCCCGCGGTCGCCAGGATCCCGATGCGCCCGCTGCGAGTCGCCTTCACGCCGGCCCGCGCACCCGGCTCGATCACGCCGACCACCGGAATGTCCAGGCGGCTTTGCAGCTCGCCCAGCGCGACCCCGCTCGCCGTGTTGCATGCGACGACCAGGAGCTTGATGTCGGAGCTGAGCAAGCGCTCCGCGCAGGCGATGGCGTACTTGACCACGGTCCCGGCACTGCGTGTGCCGTAGGGAACGCGCGCGGTGTCACCGAGATAGACTAGGTCCTCGGTCGAAAATGCCGTGCGAATGGCTCGGGCCACCGTGAGGCCACCCAAACCCGAGTCGAAAATTCCAATCGGCTTTGCCACGCGCCCCGTGTGAGCCAAGGTTACACACCCAACCCGAAAGAGCCACCACCAGAGTCGTCTCTGGTAGGGTGCAAATGCATGCCGACGCTGGCGCTGATCTCGAATGATTCGACCCTGTACCAGGAACTCGTCCAGACACTGGAAGGGACCCCTTGGTCAGTCGAGCGGCTCGGGCCCCAGGCCGTCGATGACAGCGACGTGCATCAAGACGTCGTGGTGCTGGACGCGGCCCACCCCAAGGCAGGCACGTGGGGGGCGCCGCGCGAAAAGCCCGTACTGCTGATCGCAGAGGAGGACCGTACGGCGGAGCTGAACGAGGTGGTCGGCGACATCGTTTTCCGGCCAGCCCGGCAGCAAGAACTCGTGGTGCGACTGGAACGGCTGCGTGCACGCACACCACTCGACAACTTGCGACGTAAGTATGCAACGACCTTTGCGTCGATGGCACCGGGCATCGTGGTGGTCGGCCCCGATCTCAAGATGGTCTTCGCGAACCCTAGGTCGTACGAAATCGTCGGCCACCGCGAGGAGACGATCTCGTCGAACGACATAGACCGCGTGTTGTCGGCGCCGGATCTGCAACGCCTTCGCGAGGCGCTGTCCCACGGTCAGTACCCGCGCGGGATGGACATCGAGCTCGTTCGGCGAGATGGAACCAAGATCATCTGCAACGCCTCGTTTGCCCCACTGATCGGAGCGGAGGACCACACCGTCATCTCGTTCGAAGACGTCACCGACTTGCGTGAAACCGAGAGAGAGCTGATCAAAACGATGGAGTTCTTGGAATCGTTGATCGACGCGAGCGTAGATGCGATCATCGCGACGGACATGGAGCAACGGGTGGTGTTGTTCAATCCCAGCGCGGAGCGTATTTCTGGCCGGCACGTCACGGACGTGCTCGGGAACGTCACACTCGAAGATCTGCTTGGGCGATCCTCAGCCCAGCTCGTCACGCAGCGGTTGCTCACCCCAGAGCACGGCGGGGAAGGACGGCTCGAACCTACGATGCTCGAGCTCATCGACCTGCACGGGGCCCGAATCCCGGTTCAACTGTCCGCCTCACTCATCTACGAACATGGGGAACCATCCGCGATTGTCCTCATTTTTGCCGATCTGCGAGACCGGATACGAGTCGAAGAGCGATTGGCCGAAGCTCAAAAAAAGCTGGCGTTCACCGAGAAGCAAGGCGTTCTCGCCGAGTTGGCCGGCACCGCGGCACACGAGCTCAATCAGCCGCTGACCAGTATGATGGCGTATGCCGAGCTCTTGCTCCGTCAATCTGAACCAGATTCCAATGGCGCAAAGGCAGCTCAGGTCCTGATCCGGGAGTCGGAGCGCATGGCAGAAATCGTTCGCAAGATCGGAAAGATCACCCGCTACGAAACCACATCGTACGTTGGCCATCAGAGAATTTTCGATCTGGATCGCGCCGCGGATACCTCGCGTGAACCAGGGGCCAAGGGCTGAGTGATGGACGACTCCGCGCATAGAAAGCACCCCGCACGCCGAACCCTGGAACCGCGAGTCTCGTCCGTAAACTCGATCGTGTCGCCGCGGTCCAAAGAGACCCGAGGCAGTAGCCTTTCTCAGATTCTCGCATCGTTGAACCAGGCGCAGCGCGACACCGCAGGGGTTGCGACCGACGAGGCGATCCTCCGTTCATATGTCCACGCGCTCGAGCGCCTCTATCCAAAGACCCGCTTCGCAATGCGGCTCTCACCGCGCGTGGCCGAACGAACGACCCTCGTGCAAGCCACGACACACCACATTCGAGCTGAGGCGATGGGCGAAGTGTCGATCACCGAAGCAGGGCTCCTGCGTGCAGGCTTCGATCAGCCGGTGGGGCCTCCGACTGGCATGACGCTGCGACGAACGTACCAGCCCATCTTGCTCGCTGGTCCAGGCGAAGAGCCACTTCCGGCCGACGGCTTCGATGCGCCGCTCGGCCGTGCTGGCGAGGTGATCGGCGTGCTGTCCGCCGAGTTCGACCGGGGGTCGGCGCTCCCGGCCCGCTTGGAAGACGCGGTGCTGCTCGCCGCGACACAGGCGAGCGCAGCGATTGAAAGTGGGCGGCTTCGCCGAGAATCGCTCCACCTCCGAGACTACCTCGAGAAACTGCTGGAGCACGCCAACATCCCGGTCCTGGTAGTCGGGCGCGACCGGGGCATCCGAGTCGTCAGCAGCGCGTTCGGCCGAATTACCGGGCTCGACCGGGCGGAGCTCGTCACTCAGGACGTCCTTCGTCTAGCCGGGCCGAGCGAACGAGTTCGGGTCTTGTCTGCATTCGTCAACGCGCTCCGCGGCCAGGACGTCGCGCCGTTCGAGTTACGCCTGCCTAAGGCTGGAGGCGGCCATGCGCGTCTGCAGTTCACTTTGGCTCCGATTCTGGATTCCGAAGGG
>QMMB01000148.1 GCA_003647035.1 Deltaproteobacteria bacterium
ATACTTGTCTTTTGCTTACTTCTTGGTGTCGCCATCGTCGACGGAGATCGTTCTACGATTCGGGCGTCCTACGGGTTACTGACAGGCTGGCGCGTTGGCGTTCGGGTAGACGACGAACGCCATGGCGTGCGACGGAATGTCAGCAGGCTTGGCCCCAATTTGCTCGGGCTCGAGGGAGGGAAGCACTCCGTTCTCGTCGCGGAGCAGCGTTCCGTTGAGCATCAGCTCCGACGAGTCGAGGGCGTTGGACGTGAGGACATAGATCTCTCTCTCGACGTTCGAGATGCCATCGATCTCGATGCGAACGTTGTTCTCTTCATCGAGATTGATCGCGAGCACGGTTACGGCGCCGGGGCGCCGGTAGCTGCAGTGGGCGTAGACCCGAACTAGGTCGTCGACTGCGGTGCGCACGACGTCCAACACGCGTTGCCCCATCAAGCGGCGCCACAAGACGGACGCCCAGTAGTCAGGCCGCGGCTCCAGCGTGACATCGTCAATCATGCCGTAGTTCGAGCCAGAGAGCGTCTGCCGCACCGAGACCTTGATGTCGCGCCTCGCAAGCGCGCCTAGTTGGTCGAGCCACCAAAACGTCCCTTCGAACGCGTCCGATGCGCCAGGTTGCCCGCCGAACTGGGCGTGTCCCGATTCGCCGAGCCACACCGGCAGGCCTGGTGCATGCGCGTCGCGGTAACCGATGACCTCGTCTGCCCACTTCAACGCGACGTCGAGGGCCTCGGGATCGAGGAGGATGCCGCGCTCCCACGGATCGGTGCGAAGGACGCCGCCGCGCTCCGACTGCGTCGGGTAGTAATGCCACGTGACCACGTCCAACGAGTCGCCGCCACCCATCTCCATGAAGGGTCCGTACATCGGAACGAGCTCCCCAATGCTCGGCCAATAGGCGCCGGAGGTCCCGCCGAGCTTGAAGTCGTTGTAGTGCTCCCCCAGCAAGGTGCGAACAGCAGCAAACTCCCGAACGGCCATCTCGGGGGTGGCCGGTACGCCGAGGATGATCGGGAAGCGGTCCCACTCGTTGCCAAGCTCCCAGAGCGTGACCTCGTACTCGTTGCTGGAGACGTATTCGAGGAGCTGGCGGGCCATATCCGGCGTCCAGTCGCCCTGCTCGTCTCGAACGCCCGGACCCGCGCTCAGCGTGAACATGACGTCGAAGCCGAGCGCCTCCGCGAACTCGAAGATCCCGTCAACCTGGTCTGCGGTCAGCACGAACTCGAAGCCTTCGGGGAGGTCCTCCTCGGCGACCGGATTCTCGCCCATATCGTAGAGCAAGCGGTCGGCGTCGCTTCCCCCGATGCGTAGGAACGCCGGCGCAAGCTCGGCTGCCAACGCGCGCAGACGGGGTCGCTTGAAGTCGTAGACCGGCTGTCGCTCTTGGCCGATGAGCTGCGCAACAGGCTCAGCGGACCAGAAGAGCCCGCCGACCACCTGGGCCGAATCGACGGCGAAGGAGAGATAGCGCTCATCGATCCTCGAGACGGGAGCCGACACGTCGATCATGAGCTCGGCCGTCGTGTCGGCAGGCGGCGTGCGCGTCCCACCCTCCGCACCGTTGGAGTTACAGGCGCAAAGCAGGACCAACGGCCAGGATAAGCGAGGCAGCAATTTCATACGCGGTGCTTACCGCGGATCCGTCGACCACGCCGCTCGAAGAAGATCCTGCACCTCCCGTCCCAAAGGAATGTAAACTAAGCACCGCTCGCGCCTCTTCGAGGAGATTCATGATCAAGCAAGCCAGCTCGACTCTGATTGACTTCACAGAGGCCATCTATGATCTGGAAATGGAAGACGGCGCGTGGATACCGAATCTTCTGCAGGTCGGACTTCCGATCCTCGACCGCGGGCTCGGCGTGGCTGCCATTGCGTACACGCGCGACCCCAGCGCTCCCGACTTCGCCGTGCACCAGAAGTTCCGCGGGTCGGGTCCCCTTGACCTCTTACCGCGGCTTGACCGTATGCTTACCGAGTGGCCCCGCGAGGTTTATCGGGAGCTATTGCGACCCGGCATCGTCTCCTCGCTTTCCGACGCGGCGGCGGATCATCCGGAATGCTTGGAGGCATGCCGGCGGCACATCGACGGTTGCCGCGATGTGTTTGGCATGACTGCGGTCGATCCGAATGGTCTCGGAATTTTGCTGATCGCGTTTCTTCCGAAAGTCACCAGGTTGAAGGGACCGGACCGCCGGTTGTGGAAAATGGTCGGCGCGCACGTGGCGGCTGGGCACCGCCTGCGCCGCGCCATAGTCACTGCGGAAAGCACCACTGGACTGCCGCGCGATGCCGAAGCGGTCATCGACCCAACACGGCTCCAACTCACCGACGCGGCCGGTCTTGCGCAGAACAAGGCAGCCGCCCATGCGCTGCGTGAAGGCGCGGTTCGAATCGATCGCGCGCGCGGCAAGACGCGAAAGAGCGACCCCGCCGGAGCGATCGAAATGTGGAAGGGCTTGACGGAGGGTCGATGGTCGCTCGTCGACTGGTTCGACAGCGACGGCAGGCGTTTCATGCTCGCCTTGCCGAACGCACCAGCAGTGACCGACCCGCGGGGACTTTCCGAGCGGGAAAGCCTCGTGGTGACGTACGCGATGAACGGAGACAGCATGAAGCTCATCGGCTACCGGCTGGGTATCTCCAAAGGGTCGGCCTCGGTTGCGCTCAAACGCAGCATGCGGAAACTGGGCGTCAAAACCCGGGCCCAACTGATCGAACGATTCCGTGCGTTCGAGGGTTAGACGCTTCTCGGGATGGTCACGCCCTCGCCTTCAATAGTGCAAGCGCCGTGGCGGCAACCTGGCATCACTGCCACTCGACTAAGTGCGTACATCCTGGGGCCCCGTCGATGACACATGAAACCTGGGAGACCGTGACTCCGGACAGCCCCATCAATGGAAATATGACGGCGTCGATGCCCACGGTGACGAACCGCTGAATTTCCGTCTCTGTGCGGCCGCGAACATCGAGGAGTTCAGCGCCAACTCGATCTCTCAAGAGAAGGTGGCCGCACATGAGCGAATCGTCGAGGAGCGGCTCGGCGAGCTCGAGGCACTGCTCGGCCAGCAGACGTGGATCGCAGGAGAGACGTACAGCCTCGCGGACGCTGTATGGACGGCGGGGCTCGGGCGTCTGGTCTTTTTCGAGCTTGAGCCAACGACGGGGAGACCGGCGTTCACGAAGCTCGGGCTCAGATGGGCGGCCCGACCTAACGGCCTGCCAACTGCTGCTGAAGCGCTACTGCCACACGCTTGCCGTCGAGCGCCGCGCTCACGATCCCGCCCGCGTAGCCGGCCCCCTCGCCCGATGGGTAGAGACCTCGGACATCCGGTGATTCGAGCGTGTCGTCCCTGCGAGGGATCCGTACCGGCGAGCTCGTCCGTGATTCGACGCCTAGCAGAACCGCGTCGTCGCTTAGAAACCCCGGCATGCGGCGGGCGAAGGCTTCGAGCCCACCACGGATGTGCGCGGAGACCCGTAGTCCCGTGCAATCGAGCACTTCATCGACGCTCGTCGCTGTGAGGCCCGGCCTGTAGCTGCTCTTGGGAGCTACGCTGGAGCCTCGTCGCGCGAGGAAATCCTTCATCATCGTGGCCGGGGCACGAAGGTCGCCGCCACCCGCCACGTAGGCAGCACGTTCGATCTGTTGCTGGAAGTGGATGCCGCCGAGCGGTCCTTCGAACCCCTGAGCTTGCCAGTCCGCTGGTTCGATCCCTGCGACGATTCCTGAGTTCGCAAATGGTGAGTCGCGCTTCGACAGACTCATGCCGTTGACCACCTGGGCGCCAGCTTCGGTCGTTGCCGGAACGATCCAGCCGCCCGGACACATGCAGAAGCTGAACACACCCCGATCTTCGATGGTCGCGGCAAGTCGATAGTAGGCGCTCGGGAGGGCTGCATGCCCGACGTCGCGGCCGTACTGGATCTTGTTGATCAGCGCCTGCGGATGTTCGACCCGCACACCCATGGCGAATGGCTTCGGCTCCAAGACGACGCTCATCTCGTGAAGCATTTGGTACACGTCACGTGCGGAATGCCCCGTGGCGAGGACCACGGCATCCGCCTCGAACGAACGTCCATCCGCGAGCTCGACCGCGCTCACCTTCCGGTCGGCGCCCTGACCATCGACGACGATGCGCTCGAGCTTGGCCTCGAAATGGAACTCCACACCCACGTGCTCAAGCCGTTCGCGCAGCATGGTTACGACCTTGGGCAAGCGATTGCTTCCAATGTGCGGCCGTGCGTCCTCCAGAATTGCGGTGGGCGCACCATGGAGCGCGAGGATCTCCAGCACGTCGCGAACCGAGCCCCTCTTGTGCGCCCTCGTGTACAGCTTGCCGTCGCTGTACGTCCCTGCGCCGCCTTCTCCGAAGCAGTAGTTGCTGTCCGCGTCGACTTTGCCCTCGCGATTGAGGAGAGCGATGTCACGACGTCGGGGCTGTACCGGCTTACCGCGATCGATGATTCGGCTCGCGATGCCGTGTCGGGCGAGCTCGTAGGCACAGAAGAGGCCTGCCGGGCCGGAACCCACAATCACCACTCTTGCGGGAAGAAGAACATCTCGGGGGTGAGGAAGGGCCCATTGGTCGGCAGGCATCCCCGGTCCGACGCCGAGGAGAACTTGGACGCGCGTTCCCTTTCCACGTGCGTCGATCGCGCGCCGCAAGACATGAAGCTCCGGTAGATCTTCGACCGGCACGGCGAGCTTCTTGGCCGCGAGCGCGCGCATCGCCTCGAGGTCCTGTGATTCGTCGAGGGTGAGGCGCAGCTCGATCTGGCGCTCGGCGGGTCCATTGCTCATGAGTCAGCTTCGAAGAGCCTACTCCTCTAAGCCAATGTTTCGAGCAGGGCGCCTGGATCGTGTCGCCGCGGTGACTTGCGTCGACGGCCTTCTAAAGTAGGCGGACGTTTTCCGCGCGGGGCCCCTTGGGACCTTGGCCCTCATCAAATGAGACCCGCTGTCCTTCGCGCAAATCTTCGAAGCGCACACCTTCCACGTTCGACATGTGGAAAAAGATGTCGTTGCCCGGAGACGTTTCGATGAAGCCGAAGCCTCGGTCCGTGACGCGTTTGATTGTACCTTCAGCCATGTTGTATTCGTTCCTGCTCGAGATTGTCGGTAGCCCCGGTAGCTCGCAGCCGCTGTGGCGGCGAGGGTGCAAATCACCCCGGGACTGGCTTCGTAGCCCAAATCGCGTCCGATGTCTCCGGATCGCGTTCGATTTCCTCATGGGTCAGCCTCGGTGGGGTTATTATGCTCTCGGCATGACTTCGGCCTCGCTGAACGCGCCTCTCCGCCATGCCGCCAAGCTCGCGGAGGGCGAGCAAATCGCACTGGACGCACTTCACGTGCGCGCGCTGCGCCAGCGGGAGATCAAGGAGAAAGAGGCCTTTACCATCGTCGACCGCGAGGGGCATTTCTTTCGCGCATCCCTGAAGGTGATGAAGAAGAGTGGCGGCGAAGCCCTCGTCTACGAACGCATGGCCAGCTCTACCGAGTCGCCAGTAGAGATCACCCTGCTCTGCGCCGTGCTCGCACGGCAGCGAATGCTCGTCGTGATGCAGAAGGCCACCGAGCTAGGCGTTGCGCGCATCATCCCCGTGCTCTCGGAGCGCTCGGTGGCGCGCGATGGTCTCGAGCATGAAAAGGCCCATGCATGGCCGAAGCAGGCCTTGCGGGCTGCGCGTCAGTGCCGACGCGCGAGCTTGCCCGAGGTGCACGAGGCCATCGAGCTCACCTCCATCCTGGAGGATGACTGCATCACCGAAGCCGACCTGTGCGTCTACCTCGACGACCGAGCACAGAGCCGTTCCGCCCTCGACAACGCCGCTCCGCGTGCGGACCGCGCGGGACTTCGCGTCGTCTTCGCGGTGGGCCCCGAGGGAGGTTGGACCGACGCGGAGCGCGCCATGCTCGAGAGGCGTGGCGCTCTCCCTCTTCGGCTCGGCGGACGCGTTCTACGCGCGGAAACCGCGGTGCTCGCGGGGCTCACGCTCCTACAACACGCGTACGGCGATATGTAACGGCAAACTGTTCGACGCCGAGATAGGCTATCGTGACCCCGAGTGCGGAAACGTCAACGATTGTGCGGTCGACGGGGTTTTGAGGAGGCACAGCCGCGAGCGAGGAGACGAGAGTAAGCTTGAGAAGGTGAGGATACGTCATAGCCGTCGGACGCTACCACGCGAAATGGCTCGGCCAGCCCCTCACCCAAACCGCTCGAGCCGATGGGTGATTTCTACGTGCTGATGTGAAACCAGCCGATGATCTCAGTTGCCGGGTTGCGGTAGCTAGTCGTATGGACGTACATCACGTGCTTCGAGGTACACAGGGAAGAGCATTGGAATGACCACCATCAAGCGTACGTACTGCCGAATCTGCGAAGCACACTGCGGTCTCACCGTCGAGGTCGACGAGAAAACCGAGCGCGTGGGTGCGGTTCGTCCCGATCGCGACAACCCCGTGTCTAAGGGATATTGCTGCGTCAAAGGGCTCGGTAGCGGTGCGATGCACGACGACGAAGAGCGCCTCAACTACCCGATGAAACGGGTCGGTTCGACGTACGAGCGGATCACTTGGAAGCAAGCGATAGAGGAGATTGGCGCCAAGGTTCAGGAGCTGCGTAGAGAGTTTGGACCTCGGTCCGTCGGGCTCTACACCGGCAACCCGACCTATTTCAGCTTCCAGAACATCTTGATGTCGTCGGGGTTCATCGAAGCGCTGCACTCGCCCAACCTCTTCGCTTCCCACTCGGTTGACAATAACAACAAGTTGCACGTCTCCACCGTCATGTACGGCCGTTCGATGGTGCATCCGGTTCCAGATCTAGATCACATCAAGTTCTTCATGTGCATGGGCAGCAATCCGGTCGTCAGCCAGATGTCGATCGTCCAGCTTCCGAACGCGCTGCAGCGCCTCCAAAGCATCGAGGCGCGCGGCGGCCGGGTCGTGATCGTCGACCCTCGTCGCACCGAGACCGCGCAAAAGGTGGGGGAGCACGTGTCGATTCAGCCCCGAACCGACGCGTACCTGTTGATGGCGATGCTGCACGTCATCGCCCACGAAGATGGAATCGACCTCGGGCCGGCGAAGGCGGTCGCCCACGGGGTCGACGAGTTTGTCGCTATGGCTGCCGCCTGGACCCCAGAGCGCGTCGCCCCGGTCACCGGGATCGATGCCTCGATCATCCGCGAGCTCGCGCGCGCCTATCGAAACGCCGATGGTGCGGCGTTGTACATGTCGACCGGCGTCAACATGGGCCCGTTTGGATCGATTGCCTACTGGTTGGTCCAGGGGCTCAACCTGATCACGGGCAACATCGACCGCAGGGGAGGGTTGCTCGTGCCTCGGGGTCCGTTCGACACCCTCAAGCTTGCGGGCTGGCTTGGCCTCGGCGGGCTCAACGAACATCGCACGCTGCGCGGCGATTGGCATCAGGTGGCGGGGTGCTTTCCGATCTCCGCCTTGCCAGACGAAATCGACAACGACGATCCCCAGCGCATTCGGGCGCTCTTCGTGTCGGCCGGCAACCCGGTTCATTCGATGCCCAACGGCGCCGCGTTGGTTCGGGCGTTCGAGAAGCTTTCGTTGCTGGTCTCGATCGACATCTATCGAAACGAGACCTCGGCCTACGCCGACTACCTGCTGCCGGCGACCGACATGCTCGAGCGCTCCGACTACCCCGCCTCGCACGCCATGTTGCAGGTGACGTCCCATGCTCAGTACACGCCGCC
>QMMB01000149.1 GCA_003647035.1 Deltaproteobacteria bacterium
CCTCACCCTTCTTCCAAGCGTAGAACGTCGTCCGGCTGGGCCTTCCGAGACGCACCTGAGCCTCTGAGTCCCGAACCTCCCAGGCATCCATGATGCGAAAGCACCCTCGTTTCACCGCATCGTGGTCGATGGCCCCAGGCGTCGGATCAGGCTCCCTGGCAGCTTCGGCAGACATGGTTCATATATGTACTGTTCATCTTGAAGTGTCAATATCCGAACTTCTCGATGGCGTATCAAAGTCGATGAGGTCGTGCGACCTGTGCTTTTCACCGCGCTAGGGAAGCACGCACGTGCAGCGGCAGCCTTACCCGCTCGCGTTCAGCGATCGACTAAAGGCATCCCCAACCGTAACGCAGGCCTCGCGTACTTCGAGCTCGCCGCCGACCAAGATCGCCAGCGGGTTCACCTCCACCGCTTCGATCTCCCCGCGCCACTGGTGCACGAACGCGGCCAATCGCATCAGGACGTCGCCGATGGCGCTCACGGCTTGGCTTCGCTCCGGCGTCGTACCTTGCAGGAGCAGGGAGCTGCCGCGTAGTCGGAGCAGTACTCGTTCGAGGGCTTTTGCGGTGGCGGGAAGGACGGTTTGTGTCGTGTCGCCCGACGCCCGTCCATGCGGATCCGCGAACCCGATCTCAGCGAGCACCGGTCCGGCCGCCAAAGGCTCCATCCGAACGCGCAGTAGCGTGCGGGCCATGGTCGACGCGCTCACAGTCACGCCGAGCAGCCGTGCATCCTCGGAGCGGTTCTTGGCGACGGCCATGATCTGACGGTATGCGTCTCGGGCTTGGCCGGCTGAAAAGACTTCGGCGGCGAGGTCGGGGTGATCCCACAATCTGAGATCAGGTGACGCTAGAGCGACACGCACCGGGAAACCAATCCGAGCGGCCTCGGACGCTGCGCGTGATGGCGTGGCGCAAAGCTCCTCGATCGGGAGGGGCACATCGTAGGGTTGGAGCGCGGCCTTGCTGGCGGGATCCGATAGCGCTCGCTTGGGTCCGAGGATCACCTCGAGGACCGCGTCGGCTTCGACGCCTTGGACCACCGGCACCTTGGGACGCGACGCGTCCTGGGACGCACGCAGCGCTCGCAGTGCGGCAGCTACGTCGCGAGGGGGCCCGATGGGCCTGCTCTTCTTGCCTTCGCACTCGTGTGCGATCAGGCCTCCGTCGATGCGGACGAATCTGCCGTCGGTGCGGTGGCTCACGCTGTCGCCCAGCCTCACCCGGTCGACGGCGGGAAGCTCCTTGGTCGTGGCAGCCCAGGGCCGCTCGATCGCAAGCTCCAACAAGGCAGCCACTGCCGCCAGGGGGCCGGTCTCGTGGACCGCCGGCAAACCTAGGTCATGGAGTAGACCCAGGGGCTGCGGGCCGATCACTGCGACCGGGATCTTCTGCTTCTGAGCCCGCATCGCCTCAGCCAGCCGAACTACCGCATCTGCCGTCAGCGGTTCCTCGACGGCCAGGCCTGCCAGGCTGCCCCCGCTCAGTGCCTCGATCGCCCCTTCCCAGGGACAGTCGTGCACCTCGGGCTTCACGGACAGACCGATGCGTTCGGCGTCGCGCGCCACATCGACTGCCAGCTCCGGGCAGTCACAGAAAATGCTCCACGCTTTCCGCATTGCCGTGACACGAAGGATACCCGCCGCGCGCCTCTCCGCCCACTTCCTCGAATCCGGACCCCTACGGGAATTGTCGTGTGTGCTCCTGAGGCTCGATCCCAAACATTGGATCAGTTGGAGCTTTGCGGCGACGCGAGCTTGACGCCCCGAACCGCACGGTGATAATCCGGGCTCGGCCGATGTACCCCCTCTTATCAAAAGGGGGAATCAGCCGGTGGGGGTCATTCTGAGGAGAGTCGCGACATGCGCCTGAAGCTGATTGCGGGCAACCTCGCCATCGTTGTGCTGGTGGGGTTGGGGTCGTATCTCGTCGTGCGTACCCAACTCCGCACGGAGCTCTCTAGGCGGCTCGAGGAAGGTATCGGAGACGATTCCGAGCTTTTCGCCAGGTCGTGGCGCGCCGATGGCGCCCGGTTGGCGGAGGGGGTCTCGAGCCGGGTGGCGAGCAAGTCCGTGAGGAACGTGTTCACGGCCTCTGGCGAAGCCAAGCGACGGGGCCGAGCGTTTGAGGCGGCGCAGGGTGTCTCCAAATGGTTCCAGGACCCAGCCCGAGGGCGCCGGGAGCGTCCGCACATCGTGGCCGTCATCGACGAGACCGGCCGCGTCATCGCGCGCGACACCGACCCCAACCGCATGTTTGGTGAGCCGCTCCTCAATCAGGTTCCTGTCCTTCGAACGGTGCTCACCCGTGGAGCGCCTCGGTACGGCGTTTGGCATCACCAGGGCAAGCTCCTCCAAGTCGGTATCGCGGCCGTGCGCAACGATCACGGCGGCGTCGTTGGGGCCCTGCTGGTCGGCTACGACCTCTCCAATGGTTTTGCCACGCAGGAAGCCCGGCTAGTCGGGCACGACCTACTGTTCATCATGGCGGAGCGAATCTACAGCACGTCGACGTCTGTCGGGGTCCGTGACGCGCTGCAGGCATCCCTCTACTCGCCGCCATTGGCCAACAGCACCAAGGCCGCCCTTCAGGGCAAACCGACGCTTCCCTGGACCGTGACGCTTGCCGGTGACGAGTACGTCGGGATGACCGCTACGCTACCGATGGCCCGGGGCGTCGAGGCCGGATACGTCGTGCTGGCCAACCATGGCGAACACACCGCGCTCGCCGGCGTCGCCAACATGATCCTCTGGTTCATGCTGTTGGGGCTCCTCGGTGTGGCGATCTACGGCTTGATCATCGCCAACAACATCATGGAGCCGATCGAGCAGATGGAAGACGACATCCTCGCGGTCATCAACGGCCGGGGCGATGTTCGTCTCGAGGTAGAGACCGTCGAGCTCGGGGGCCTGTCGTATCGGGTGAACCAGCTCATCAATTTGTTTACAGGCGTCGCCGAGGAAGACGACGACGGCAGGGCGGTGACGAGCAGTGGGGGCTGGGAAGCGGTGAGCGCCACAGGCCCAGACCCGGGGTCGAGCTCCGCCGGCCCGATCGAAAGCGACGACCCACACGCGGCGGCCCTCGCAGCACTTCCCGAACCCCAATATTACGCGTTGCTCTTCCAGGACTACGTCGCCGCGAAGCAGTCCGTGGGCGAGGATGTGTCGAACATTCCGCAAGAGCGCTTCATCCAGCGGATCAAGGGCAACGCCGCGCACCTGCAGCAGAAGCATGGCGCACAAATGGTGCGCTTCGAAGTCGAGACCATCGGGGGCCAGGTGAATCTGAAGCCGGTGATCATCCACTAGGCCCACGGGTTCGGCCCCCCTGGGGGCATCCCGTTGCACCGCTCACCAGTTCAGCCTAGTTGAGACCCGTCATGGGGCTTTTCGATGTGTTCAAAGGCGGTGGTAGCGGGCTTGCGAAGCACATCACACGCGTTGCCAACAAACGCGCTCAGCAACACGAGCGCTCGGAGTCGATTCAGGTGCTCGCGAGCGATGGGTCCGAGGAAGCGCTGCGCGGGCTGCTGACTCGGTTCAACCTTCGCGTGGATCCGAGCATCACCGATGGCGAAGAAAAGAACGCGGCGTTCCTCGGTGTCGTGCAGAACGGCGAAGCCGCCCTCGGGCCCGTCCGCGACTTTCTCGCGTCCTCCGACACACTGGCTTGGCCGCTCAAGATTCTGAAAGAGATCCAGAGCGAGGAAGAAGTCACCACCATCCTGCTCGAGCTGCTCTCTACGATGCACACCGAGTACGAGCGCGACCCTCAAAAGAAGGTCGATGTCATCGCCAGCTTCGAGGAACGCAAGGACCCGCGGATCGTCGACGCGGTCACCCGATTCTTGGAAGACATGAACGAAACGGTTCGCTTCTACGTGGTCGGCGCCATCCTCACCCAAGACGAAGCCGACACAGCGCTCGACGCAATGACAGCGGCGTTCATCACAGAAGAAAGCGTCCGCGTGAGAATCCGCATGCTCGACGGCTACATCGAGCGGAGTTGGACCCTCGGCGCCGTGAAAGACGAGGCGTCGAAGAAAATGCCGACGGGCTACACGCTAGGCAAAAAGGGCGAAGTCCGAAAAAAGTAAGGGCCCGTCGCGAGCCGTTCTCCGGTGATGCAGTCTCCTGTTCGGACTCAGTCGGTGGTCTTGGTCTTCGGTGGCAACACGAAGATCAAGCCGACGGTGAACATGCTGTTGAACTGCTTCAGGCGGTCGTTGCTGTCGATTTGGCCGTCGTTGTTGTTGTCGGTACCGCCGGTGTTGTACTTGAACGGGATACCGCGCCATCGGAAGGAGATTCCCAGGAAGTCTTGAAAGAAGGCGCTGAAGGCGACGCCGAACGACGGGGCGACAGCTGTGCGCTTGGAGCGGGCGAGCTGGCTTGGGAGGCAGAGGTCACCTGGGGTGTCACAGAAGAGGACCTCTCCCGCGGCCGGTCTGCCAACTGTGTCCGCTCGTTCTTCAACCCCGAGGAACGCCGCGCCTACGAAGAAATCGAGGTCCGCGTCGAAGAAGATCTTCTGGAACATCGCGAGCTTGCCGCGGAAGGGCACGAAGTGAAGCTCTACGCCAGACCACCAGTTGACCCTTCCCGTTTGGTCCGGGAAGCGTTCCCTGCTGGGCAAGTCCAAGCGGTTCGCGTTGGTCGTGACGCCCTTGTCTCGAACCTCTTTGGCGAGGTTGGTGTCGAGCTTCCCGACGGTGTAGCCGCCCCATCCCCCGATGCCGAGCCAATCCAGGAAGTGGAATCGCGCCTCGGCGCCGACGATGAGCGATCGTGCGTACTCATCGCCGATGGTGAACGCGAAGAACGGTTCCACGTGGAGGCGCATGCCGCGCCAGAGTCGGAGCTTTTAGACGGCAGGAGCTCCGGCTAGCGGCCCGCACACCTGCACGTCCTGCGCACCCACCGAGCTCACGCTGCTACGCAGTCCGTCGCCCAACAGGAGGCACATGGCCAAGGCCGCCACCAGGCTGATTCGCGAAAGCGTCTGTTGTGCGAGCATCATCATTTCGGTAGCCGATATTCGAATTTGACCGGTAGGAAGAGCGTGAAGCCAATTTGGATCGACGTGTTGGCGACGAACGTCGAGTCCGATTGGAGCCAGGTCGCAGGATCGCTGCGGCCCGCGCCCTCGGGCGCCACATCGACGTTCTCAAACTGATCCGGCCACATGTAGGCTCGGAACTCCGTGAAGAACGTCAGATAACGTGTCAGGAAGATGCGCAAGCCGATACCCACGTTGAATGCCACGTTGGTCTGCCAATCGAAGCTTCGCACCGCCGGATCGAACACCGGGATCGGTTGGGTTCGCATGAAGCCCACGCCACCGATGAGATACGAGTCCCATTGGAAGATCTTCTTCCGCACCTTGAACTTCCCGTAGAACGGGACGTAGCTGAAGTTCACCCACAACCCCATCTGCCAGTCGTTGATCGGAACGCCGAGTCGAAACTGGTTCTGGATGCGCGGGATGATGTTGGTGCCGCGCTCGAGCGGGTCGGTTCCCCAGTCGTACCAAATGAAATTGACCCCCAGTGCCAAGACGTTGGTGAACCAGTAGTTCATCGCCAGTCCGAGCCCGTAGTGCTTGAGGTACGGGTCGTTCAGCGTGATCGCCACCGACGGTGCGAGCTCGAGCCGCTTCAGGCGAAGCGCGTAGATCTGCTGGACGGCGTAGATCTCCTCGGCTATCGCCTCGCGCTGAGGCGCTGGCTCGGCCGGACCGTCCGCAGCGTCGCCGTCGCCGGCAGCGAGCTCTTCGATGAGATCGCCTTGGCTCTCGGACTGCTTGGCGGGTTTGGCTTCCTCCTCATCGACCTCGTCGAGGGAGAACTCCATCTGGGCCTGGGTCGCCGCCGGAAACGCTGTCAGAAGCGCCGCCATCAGTAGCGCAATCCCCCCAAATTCTCGCATCGGCCTCTGGCCTTCCCCCCTGAGCGCCCCGGCCCCCACCGTGGCAACTCGCTGAAATTACGTAGCAAGTGTCCGTTTCCACTCGGACGACAAGACTATACCATGGCGTTTATCGCAGTACCAAATCCGGTAGCGATTTTCGACGTAGTGGCGCTGGGTTAGCTGGCGTTGGCTGCGTCTTCGCCGGGCTCTAGCGCCTCCGGGGACTCGAAAAGAGCCTGCAGAAACGCTTCGGCGCTGAACGGCTTCAGATCTTCGACCTTTTCGCCGACGCCGATGAACTCGATCGGGACGTGATGCTGGTCGACGATTCCGAGGATGACTCCGCCCTTGGCGGTCCCGTCGAGCTTGGTGAGCACGATGCCGGTGAGCGGAAGCGCGTCCTTGAATAGCTGCGTTTGTTGAATCGCGTTCTGTCCCGTGGTGGCGTCGAGTACGAGCAAGACGTGGTCGGCCGGGCGGCCAAGCGCCTTCTCGACCGTGCGCCCAAGCTTCTTGAGCTCGTCCATCAACGGCACCTTCGTGTGAAGGCGTCCTGCGGTGTCGGCGATCACGATGTCGATTCCGTCGGCCTTGGCTTTCTCGATTGCGTCAAAGATCACGGAGCCGGGATCCGCGCGGTCCTTGCCTTTGATGACCTCGCACCCGACGCGTCGTCCCCACACTTCGAGCTGCGTCACAGCGGCCGCGCGGAAGGTGTCGCCGGCGCCCAACAGTATAGTCTTGCCCTGGCGGTCGAAGCGACTTGCCAGCTTGCCGATCGTGGTGGTCTTGCCAACGCCGTTTACGCCGACGACCAAGATGACGGTCGGGGTCTGATCGATTGCGAGCCCTTGGCCGCTCGAGGCAAGAATGCTCCCCGCCTCTTCGCGACTCGCCGCCCACGCATCCTCAGCGGCCGACAGCTGGCCATCGTTCATTTGCGTTCGCAGCGCTTCGAGGATGCGCTGAGTGGTGTGGACCCCAACGTCTGCTGTAATCAGCACTTCCTCGACTTCATCCAGGATCGAGACGTCGAGCTCACGATCGCGTCCAAACACCCCGGCGAGGCGCGAGATTAGATTGCCGCGAGTCGATTTGAGCCCGCTCCGGAACGCACCGAGGTCGGCGGGCGGGGCAGGGGGCGGGGGGGCCGGCGGCACCAAATCTTCCAGCTGGATAGGTTGTGTCGGTTCGGCTCGCGCCTCCGGCTCGATTTTGGGGCGCTCTTCGGCGAGCGCCTCGGGCGGCGGTGGCGGCGGCTCTCGAGGGAGCTCCTTTGGCTTCCTACCTCGGACGAGCCCGATGATTATGCCGATGACGATCAATGCGGCGACAGCCGCGATCGCCCCAAGCACGGTTGGGTTACTTAAATCCAATGACTCCATTCGACCTCTATCATCCCCCGATGGCCGTTGGGACCGACGCAATATAGAGAGGCGGACACGGGGCAGTCAACGCGGCTGTCACCGCGGAATCGGTTGCCGTTGCGTCCCCCCACCTGTGATACTGAAAACGTAGGGGAAGGGCGGGAACTGTTGAGGGGGCACATCGGCCAATGGCATGGCTGGCGAGTACTGGTCGCCATCACGCTCCTTTTTGCGAGCACGGCGCAGGCCGACGCGCGCCAGGACTACCTGTTGCGCTTGCTCCGCAATTCGAGCGCATTTCGCGTTCGGGCACAGGCGGCCCTGTCGCTCGGACAGCTCGAGTCGAGCCGGAAGTCGGTCGCGGCGCTCGAGCGCGCGGTCGGGGACAAG